>JALHTV010000116.1 GCA_022866005.1 Phycisphaerae bacterium | reverse complement strand
GGTACTATTTCACACCCCGCTAGGGGTACTTTTCACCTTTCCCTCACGGTACTAGTTCACTATCGGTCACCGATTAGTATTTAGCCTTACCAGATGGTCCTGGCAGATTCAAGCAAGATTTCTCGTGTCCCGCCCTACTTGTCCACTATCGGTCGTGATGGAGTACTTAGCCTTGGAGAGTGGGCTCCCCAGTTTCACACGGGGTTCCACGAGCACCGTGCTACTCTGGAACGCCAACCACAACGGAGGGCTCGCGATGTCGCCTACGGGACTTTCACCCTGTCTCGTGAGCCTTTCCAGACTCTTCGGCTACCGCTGCCTTTGTCACTCCAGGATTGGCGCCCGCAACCCCCGCCTTTCGGCGGGTTTGGGCTGGTCCGCGTTCGCTCGCCGCTACTGACGGAGTCTCGGTTGATTTCCTTTCCTACAGGTACTGAGATGTTTCAGTTCCCTGCGTTCGCTCCACCCGGCCTATGCATTCAGCCGGGGGTGACGCCATCTGCTTGCACAGTGGCGCCGGGTTGCCCCATTCGGAGATCCCAGGATCAAAGCTCGTTTGACAGCTCCCCTGGGCTTATCGCAGCCTGCCGCGTCCTTCATCGCCTCATCACGCCTAGACATCCACCATGCACCCTTAGTAGCTTGATCACATCCGTCGTTGGCCCGCAATGGACCCGCGGCGGTGCGTCAAGCCGCCTTGGCGCTTTCTCGGTGAACCTTACAGCTATATTCCCGTCCCTATGTAATTGTCAAAGAGCCTTGGACCGGTGACGTGCCCAGCCCTAGCGGCTGGAGACGCCTCACCATCAAAAAGGTTTCTTCATCGTGGCCCGATCGTCTCCACGGTGCAGAAGGGGCTTTTCTACCATCTCCCGCGTGGCGTCGCAACATAATTCTAGCACCTGGGCCACAAAAACTCCCGCAAAATCTCAACCGGCCCGCCCGGCGCGCCGGCACGCGCTTACCCCCCTGCCTCACAGCAGTTACCGCCTGCCCTGCTTCGCTGTAGCTTCGCAGGGCATCCTGCATAGCTCCCGTACGGGAGCGTCGCAGGATGGAGACGACCGGATTCGAACCGGCAACCCCTAGCTTGCAAAGCTAGTGCTCTCCCAGTTGAGCTACGTCCCCGCAAGGAATCGCCGGTTGCCGATTCAGCACCCACCCGGAGGCGCGCGGTACGTGGTGGGCGCTAGGCCCCGACAGGGAGACTGCCCTCCTTCGCTGAAGCTCCGGAGGGCATCCGCCATAGCTCCCGTACGGAAGCGACGGAGGATGGGCCCGGTTGGATTCGAACCAACGACCTTGCCCTTATCAGGGGCACGCTCTAGCCACCTGAGCTACGAGCCCGTGTCGACCAGTGGCAGGCAAACCGAATGCTTCGCAATCAGCCGCTGCTTCAGTACGCCACCTGCCGGGGTCTTGAAGAACCGCTCTCGGGCCAATGCCTGCCGCTTGGTGTCACACTGCTCCACGTACACGAGAATCAATGGGCGACGGTTCCGAGTGGACCGTACGTGGCCACGTGCATGTTCGGCCATGCGCCGTCTCAAGTCGCCAGCCACACCGGTGTACGTCTGGCCGTCCCGCAGGCTCCGAAGAACATACACGTAAAAGCCCATGATCCCTCGGGTCCTACAGGACTCTCGGGCGCACGGCAACCGTCGAACCCACGACCTCCCATACGGGCGCTCTAGCCACCTGAGCTACGAGCCCGCGCACGAACCTTCGGCCCTCAGGCGCGTCGGCCTGGTTGGTTTGGCTCTTTGGGTTGTCAAACAACCCACACCGGCCTCTATCGGGCCGATCCCTGGGGAATGAGCATAGTATCCCCATCCCGGGAGACAGTCAATATCTCTGTTCTCGGCTAGAGAGGCGTGGTTCTTCACCACGCCCATCAGGCCTTCCGCTCCAGGACCGCACTGCCGTAGCGGCCCAGGACGAGCCGACCCTTCACCGGCCGACCCGTGAGCACGTCCCGGTAGCGGGCGGTACCGAGCCGGACGGTGCGATCGGCCGCGGCGAAGTTAAGCAGGAAGACAAACTCCCGCTGCCCGTCGGTCCGCAGGTGCGCGGAGACCCCCTCCGGCAGGTCGGCCTCCAGCACGCGGTGCAGGCCGAGCTGCTGCGCGAGCCGCGCATAGAAGTCGGCCAGGAAGGCATACTCGCTGCGGGCGGCGATGTACCACCCCTGGCCCTTGCCGAGCGTGTTGACCGTCACCACCGGGCGCCCGGCGTAGAAGTCCCCGCCGTACGTGGCCACGACCGTGGCAGCCTCGGCGTGGATCAGGTCACAGATCTCTCCCGCCTGGTAGGTCTTGTCTAGCCCCAGGGCATTGCTCGGCTGCGGCACGATGGAGTTGGCGTCGAAGTCATACAGCCCGTCGGTCTCCTCCGCCCAAATGCCCAGGACCTTCCGCAGCGGGCCGGGAAAACCGCCCAGGAAGCACAAGGTGCTGTCGTCGACCTGGCCGGTCATGTACGTGGCGACGAACGTGCCACCCGCGGCGACGAACTGCTCGATCCGCTCACCGACCCCCTTGCGCACCATGAACAGCATCGGCGCCACGAGCAGCCGGTACTTGGTGAAGTCGGCGTCTTGGTCGATGACATCGGTAGCGATGCCCATCGACCAGAACGCCCGATGGTGCTCCAAGCACGTCTCAAAGTAGCCCTTCTTTTTCTGGACGCACTCGCTGTCGTCCAGGGCCCAGCGATTCTCCCAGTCCATCAGGATCGCTGCCTCTACAGGCGTGGTCGTCCCCACCAGGTCGTCCAGTTTGCTGAGGGTCTCGCCCACCTCGACTACGTCGCGGAAGACGCGGGTATGCTCGTGGCCCACATGGTCCACGACCGCCCCGTGGAACTGCTCACTGCCCCCGCGGCCCTTGCGCCACTGGAAGTACAGCACCGTGTCGCCTCCGTGGGCGACGGCCTGGAGCGAGGCCAGCCGGTGCATCCCCGGGCGCTTGAGCTTGGCGACCTCCTGCCAGTTGACGATGCTCGGGGTGGTCTCCATAAGCATGAACGGCCGGCCGCCCTTGAGGCTGCGCATCAGATCGTGCACAAAGCCCACCTGCGCGGCGACGGGGAGGTTGTCTCCCCGGCCGTGCCAGGCGGGGTAGTTGTCGTTGGAGATCACGTCCAGGGCGGGGGCGAACTTCCAGTAGTCCATGCACGGGTGGGCCCCCATCAGGTTGGTGGTCACGGGGACGCCGGGCGTGATGGCCTTGAGCGGGGCAATCTCAGCCCCCAGGAAGTCCACCGTCTGGTGCACGACGAACCGGCGCCAGTCGAGGTTCAGCCCCGGCAGCGCGCGTTCCCCGCGGCTGGAGGGCGACTCGATCTGGTCCCAGGAGGTGAACGTCCGGCTCCAGAACGCCGTCCACCAGGCCTTGTTCATCGCATCCAGGCTGTCACCGTACCGCTGCCGCAGCCACGTGCGGAAGGCCTGCTGACACAGCTCGCAGTGGCACTGGCCGGAACACTCGTTGGACACGTGCCAGAGCAGCAGGGCCGGGTGGTCTTTGTAGCGCTCGGCGAGCTTGGTGTTGATGATGCGGCACTTCTCGCGATAGACCGGGGAGGTGAAGCAGTGATTGTGCCGCAGGCCGTGGAGGTTCCGCAGGCGGTCTTCGCGCACGCGCAGGACCTCGGGGTACTTCTGGCTCATCCAGGCCGGCCGGGCGCCGCTGGGGGTCGCAAGCACCGCGAACATCCCGGCCTTGGCCAGACGGTCCATGATGTCGTCCAGCCAGGAGAAGGTGAACTCCCCTTCCCGCGGCTCCAGCGACACCCACGAGAACACCCCCACCGTCATGCAGTTGGCCCCGGCCAGCTTCATCATCCGGAAGTCCTCGTCGATCACACCCGGAGAATCCAGCCACTGCTCGGGGTTGTAGTCGCCCCCGTGCAGCAGGTGCGGACATCGCGGATTAATCGGCGGGAAGCGAGTACGGCCGTCGGTCATCTGGAAGTCCCTTTCGGTTCTTGTGGGTCCCCCGGCCCGGGCTCAGTGGCGGCGTTTCTTTTTCTTGAGCTTTTGGCGTTCTTTTTTGGTCAGGCGGTGGGAGCGTTGCTTGACCTTGAATCTCGGCATCACGCCCGACATGCCCATCTGCCCGACCTGCTTGGCGAAGGTTGCCCGGTCCTTCAGGCCCATCCCGGCCATCTGCTTCATCATGCCCGAAACCATCGAGAAGCTCTTGACCATGCCGGACACGTCTTGCGGCTGCGTGCCGCTACCCCGGGCGATGCGGCGCCGGCGGCTGGCCTCGATGAGTGTGGGGTCCTCGCGCTCTTGGGGCGTCATGGAGTGGATGATCGCCTCCATGCTGTCCAGTTCGTCACCGCTCATCTGCATGGCGGCCATCTGCTCGCTCATGCCCGGCATGAGCTTGAGGACCTCCTTGAGGGGCCCCAGTCTCTGCATCTGTTTGATCTGGGCCAGGAAGTCGGTCAGCGTCAATCGCCCCTTGGCCATCTTTTCCTGGAGCTTGGCGGCCTCGCCGGCGTCGAACTCCTGCTGGGCCTTCTCGACCAGGCTGACGACGTCACCCATGCCGAGGATTCGCCCGGCCATGCGGTCGGGGTGGAAGGGCTCGAGCTTGTCGAGCTTCTCCCCGACGCCGATGAACTTGATGGGCTTGCCCGTGACGGCCTTGACCGACAGGGCTGCCCCACCGCGGGCATCGGAGTCGAACTTGGTCAGGATCACACCGTCCAGCTCCAGGCGCAGGTTGAACTCGCGGGCGGAGTTCACGGCGTCCTGGCCGGTCATGGAGTCGCAGACGAGGTAGATCTGGTGCGGCTTGATGGCCGCGGCGATGTCGCAGGCCTGGGCCATCATCTCCTCGTCGATGTGCAGGCGCCCGGCCGTGTCGACGATGAGCACGTCGCGGTCGTTGGCCCCCGCCCAGGAGATGGCCTCCCGCCCCACGCGGACGGGGTTGGTCTCGCCGGCGATGCGGAAACACGGCACCCCGGACTGCTCGGCGATGATAGCGAGCTGCTCCACGGCCGCGGGGCGCTGGAGATCGCAGGCCACCAGGGTCGGCTGCTTGCCCTGGGCGACCACGAGCTTCGCGAGCTTGCCGGCGGTGGTGGTCTTGCCGCTGCCCTGGAGGCCCGCCAGCATCAGGATCGTCGGCGGCGGGGTGACGTAGTAGATGCGGCTGTCCACCGGGCCCATCAGCTCCACCAGCTCGTCGTGCACGATCTTGACCATGAGCTGGCCGGGGTGCAGCGACCGGATGACCTCCTGCCCCAAGGCCTTGGCCGTCACGTCGTCGCAGAACGTGCTGACGACCTGGTAGTGGACGTCGGCCTCCAGCAAGGCCGTGCGGACCTCGCGCATGGCCTCGGTGATGTTGGCCTCGGTGAGGCGTCCCCGGCCGGACAGGCGGCGGAAGACGTCGGAGAATCGCTCCGTCAGGGCTTCAAACATGGTCGGCTAAGGATATCACCCCGGTGCGGGCTTGAGAAGCCGCTTTGCCCCGGCAGCCTCAGGCCCAAACGGACGCGACGCGTTGCCCATACTCGTCGAACCTGCCGCCCCAGGCTGGCGCGATCTGCCCGCCCAGGGCCTCAGACGGCCGCTGCCGGTGCGCCAGGGCACTTGACGCGCACTGAGTTTGTGGTAATATAGAGTGCTAACATTGGGTTTTATCCGCTCACCCCGCTTGTTCCGCTCCAGGCAAGCTGGGGTCTGTCAAGGGGGTTTTCCGACACGCCACAACCCGCTGCTGCTTGGTGTCTTACGGCACCGGTCCGTTTCTGGCAGGGGCAAGGGGCCTGTGTCCCCCGGCAGATAAGTCTGCTTGTGCTCGCCCTGGCCACCGGTTGGCCGTGACCGGAGCCGGACCGTCGACCCAAAGAGGCGAGGCCCCAACCGGTGGTCTCGGTCAGGGCCTCGGGGTTTGCCAACCGATAAGGCGCTGTCTGTATTCCAGCTATTTCGTCCTGCCCGACCTGGCTTGCTCCTCCAGGGTCTTCATCCAGTTCTTCCCACAGTACGGGCAGGTGTCTTCCGAGGAAGGTCTGCGGCGGTTGATGACACTCTGGCGGACAAAGTACTTCCGGCAGGCAGGGTTGAAGCACCTGACCATGGGCCAGACGGGCTGGACCGAGCCGCACTTGGGGCATTCAATTGCAGGCCTGTCCATCTCTTCAAGTCTCTGCTGCGTCGCCAGATCCACCGAGATTGCGGTGTTGCACTTTTGGCATTGCCACATGTTCTCCCCCGGGCCAACGGCGGCGGTATTGCTCTTGAAGAACGTGAAGTAGATGGTGATAACCAGGGCACCGACGATCACGATCGCCAAGGCAGCCGCAAAGAAGTACTCCATCTTGTCACCGCCGCTGGCAACCTCGAAAGCCTTCCACGCCATGCGGGGCCGAGTCATGTGTGACATATCCAAGCTCCTGTCAGTCTGAGTTTGCACAGAGGCGCCGGCCGACCCTCAGGCCCGATGCACTCACATTCGCTGCTGAACCATACGCTAACAGCCCCGCCCCCGACGTTCAACGTCTTTTTTGCGGCCGACTGCGGTCAGGGTTTCCGGCGGGTCGGTGCCGGTTTCCCAAGGCCGCCTTGAGCGCCTCATCCACATGGGAGATGAAGTGGAACCTCAGGCCCCTCCGGGCGTCGGCCGGGAGGTCGGCCAACTCCTTGCGGTTGCGTTCCGGCAGCAGGACCGTCTTGATCCCCGCCCGCTTGGCGGCCAGAACCTTCTCCTTCACCCCCGCGATGGGCAGCACGAGCCCGCGCAGGGTGATCTCGCCCGTCATGGCCAGGTCCGGCCGGACGACCCGGTCCGTGAGCAGGCTGGTCAGCGCCGTGAACATGGCCACCCCGGCCGAGGGACCGTCTTTCGGGACCGCGCCGGCAGGGACGTGCACATGGATGTCCGTCGCCGCTAGAAGGTCCGGGGCCAGATGCAGCTGACCCGCCCGGCTCTTGAGCAGGCTGAAGGCCGCCTGGACGGATTCCTTCATCACGTCACCGATCTGGCCGGTGAGCATGAGAGCCCCCTTGCCGGGGTAGGCGGTGGCCTCGATGAACATGATCTCCCCGCCGGCGGGCGTCCAGGCCAGTCCCGTGGCCACCCCGGGCACGCTGGTCCGCTGGGCCAGCTCGCTCTCGTACCGGCGCGGGCCCAGGGCCTTGGCCACGACCTGGGGCGTGATCGTGCAGCGCTTGACCTTGCCTCCGGCCACGGCGGCGGCCATCGCGCGGCACACCGAGCCGATCTGACGCTCCAGTTCGCGGACCCCGGCCTCGCGGGTGTAATCCTCGATGATCGTCTCCATGGCCGCCTCGGTCCACCGGACCTGATCGCCCTTCAGCCCGTTCTCAGCCAACTGGCGACGCACCAGGTACTTCATCGCGATGCGAAGCTTCTCGCGCCGCGTGTATCCGGGCAGCTCGATCACCTCCATGCGGTCGCGCAGCGCAGGAGACACGGGGGCCATGATGTTGGCCGTCCCGATGAACAGCACCTTCGACAGGTCAAAGGGCACGTTGAGGTAGTGGTCTTGGAAGGTGTGGTTCTGGGCCGGGTCCAGCACCTCCAGCAGCGCCCAGGTCGGGTCGCCGCGGAAGTCGGCCCCGACCTTGTCCAGCTCGTCCAGCATGAACACCGGGTTGCTGCTGCCCGCCTTGCGGATCTCCTGAAGGATCCGTCCCGGCATCGCGCCGATGTAGGTGCGCCGGTGGCCCCGCAGCTCAGCCTCATCGCGCATGCCTCCCAGCGACATGCGGATGAACTTGCGCCCCAGGGCCCGGGCAATAGACTGTCCCAGCGACGTCTTGCCCACTCCCGGCGGGCCCACGAAGCCCAGGATGGGGCCGCGGGACCCCGGAGCGAGCTTGCGAACGGCCAGGTACTCCAGGATGCGACGCTTGACCTTATCGAGATCGTAGTGGTCCTCGTTGAGGATGCGCCGGGCCCGGCCGACGTCCATGTTGTCCCGCGTGACCTTGTCCCAGGGCAGCTCCGTCATCCAGTCCAGGTAGGTCCGAATGACGGTGTACTCCGGGCTCATGGCCGGGATGCTCTCCATCCGCGACAGCTCCCGAAGGGCCTCGGCCCGGATGGGCGGGGGCATGCCGGCGGACTCGATCCTGGCCTTGACCTGCTGGGCCTCAGCCGTGCGCTCGTCGGCCTGGCCGAGTTCCTTGCGAATGGCTTTGAGCTGCTCCTGGAGGTAGTACTCGCGCTGGCTCTTGTCGATGTTGGCCCGCACCTGGTTCTGGATCTTGTGGCTGAGCTCCAGCACGTCCACCTGGTGCTGAAGCTCCACGATCACCTTGCGCAGGCGCTGCTCGACGGCCAGCTCTTCCAGCAGGGACTGCTTGGCGGGGAACTCCAGCGGCAGGTTGCTCGCGAGGAAGTCGGCCAACATACCCGGGGACTCGATACTGCTCAGGACGGCCGAGGCCTCCTCCGGCACATTGGGTGACAGCGTCAGGATCCGCCGCGCGATCGTGCGGGCGTTCACCACCAGCGCCTCGATCTCGGTGGTCTTGTGCACCTCCTCCTGAAGCACACGGATCTTCGCCCGCAGGTAGGGCTCGACGGCGGTGAACTTCTCAATCGCGACCCGCGCCAGGCCCGTGATGATGATCCGGGTATCCTCCTCCGTCCGCAGGAGCTTGAGGATCATCGTGGCCGTGCCGACGGTGTAGAGGTCCTCCGGGCCGGGATCGTCCTGGTCGGGGTCCTTCTGGCAAACCACGGCGATGATCTTCTGGTCCGGCAGGACCGAGTCGACGAGCCGCCGCGACTTCTCCCGGCCGATCGGAAGCGGAATGATGGTGCTGGGGAAGAGCACCACGTTCCGCAGGGGCAGCACGGCCACCTCTTCGGGGATGGTGACCTGCTCGACGGCCTCGCGCCGAGGCGGCTGCCCGCTGGGCGTCACCGTCACCTCGCCCCGGTCGCCGGAGACGATCTTGGGCCTGGAGAAGAGCTCGCTCATGGGCTATCTGCGCTTGCGGGGCAGGTGGATGTACAGGAAGCCGTTGTGGTAGCTGGCTGCGAGGTTGACCGCCGCGTCTACGTCCACGTCTTCGGGCAGGTCGATCTTCCGGCAGAACCGGCCGTGGTCGATCTCCATTAGGTGGACGCGGCCCGGGCCCGGACCGGCGGGGCTGTCCGGTGTTTCGCGCCGCCCCGAGACGACCATCCCCCCGGCCTCGATCCGCAGGTCGATGGTCTCGGCCTGCACCCCGGCCAGGTCCACAACCACACCGTAGCCGTCGCGCCCTTCGCTAAAGTTCACCGCGGGCGCCCAGACCTCGCTGGGACAGAACCGGTGGTACTGCTGACCCAGCATATGGTTGACCCAGCGGCCCATCTGCCGGGCCATCGAACCGAACCGTTCCTCGCTCATCGCCTCGACCGGAAGGACCATGACGTCACCCCTTTCCAACCACAGGCGGTTTGTCTCTGCATTGATGCGGCCATCGTCCGGAAATGAACAAGCCGGCACGGCAAACAGTGGGCGCCGCACCGGCCTGCTATTGTAACAGCGCGCCCGTCAAGGGAGAACTACTTTGCCTCCCCCCCGGGCCGGACGAAGACGAACCGCTTGCCCCCACCGGGCTCGGCCACGCGGAGGCGGATGCCCTTGGCGGCGTCTTCTGCCGAGATGGCCCGCTCGAACTCCTCAGCCGTTCGCACAGGCCTGCCCTGCGCATCGAGGATCACCATCCCCGGTTGCAGGCCCTGCTCCCCAGCGTCGCTGGCACTGGCGACGTCGGTGATGAGCACGCCTTCCAGGGGTGGCTCGTACCCGCACTCCCGGGCCAGGTCCTCGGTCAGCGTCGCTACGGTCAGTCCGAAGCGCCCGGCCACCGGCCGGGAGGCCGGTTCCTCTTCGGTCTCCTTGCCCTCCGGCGACCCCGCCAGCTCCTTGGGCTGGGCGACAATGGTCACATCGAGGGAGTGCTTCTTCTTATCGCGGTAGTAGTCCACCCTCACGACGGTTCCGGGCTGGATCCGCGCCGCCGCGTACCGCAGCTCCTGGCTGTCGGGGACCGACTCATCCCCGATGCGCACAATCACGTCGCCGGTCTTCAGGCCGGCCTGGCCAGCGGGCGAGTCGGCCTTCACGTCGACCACCAGCGCCCCGTGCCGGTCGGGCAGGCCCAGGCTCTCCGCCAGGCCTTGGCTGTCGATGTCCTGGATGTAGACGCCCAGGTAGCCGCGGGTGACCTTGCCGGTCTCGATGAGCTGGGCCATGACGCTCTTGGCCATGTTCGAGGGCACGGCAAAGCCGATGCCCTCGTTGCCCCCGCTTACCGAAGCGATGGAGTTGGTGATGCCGACAACCTCCCCGCGCATGTTCACCAGGGGGCCGCCGCTATTGCCGCGATTAATGGCGGCATCGGTCTGGATGAAGTTTTGGTACATCGGCCCGCTCCGGGTGTTCCTGCCCTTGGCCGAGACGATCCCGGCCGTGACGGTCTCCGGCAGGCGTTGCGGGGCGCCGATGGCCAGCACCCAGTCGCCGACCTCCACCTGGTCGCTGTCGCCCAACGGGGCCGCGACCAGCCCGTCAGCCGCGATCTTGATGATCGCCAGGTCCGTCAGCGGATCGCTGCGGGTCCATTCGGCCTTGAACTCGCGCCCGTCGGCCAGGACCACCGTCACCTGGTCGGCCCCGGCGATGACGTGGAAGTTAGTCAGCACGTAGCCGTTGGCGGCGTCCACCACGACCCCGCTGCCCAGGCCACGCATCTGGAACTCCCGGGGCGCGATCCGAGGTTGCCGCCGCGGCACGACCCGGAAGCGATACTGATAAGGAGACTCATTGGGCGGAAACTCCTCATCGAAGAACCGCTTCATGAAGTCCTCGATGTCCGGCATCTCGGGCTGGCGGATCCATTTGGATACGCGGACCTCCACCACGGCCGGTTTGACGAGCTTGGCGACGGTGCGGAACAACTCCGAGAGGTAATCCTGTTTATTCAGTTCCTCCAGGCGCGCCCTGGCCGCGGCGATTTGTTCCTGCGTCATCGGCTGGGTCGTCCCGGCGGCCCAGACCGGCGAGGCCGCCGCCAGCAACGCGGCCACCAGCACCGAGACTGCCCAGGCGTGGATTGGCTTTCTCATGAGCGTGTCCTTTCCTGCATCCAAAGCCTTTTCGTGCATCAGGTAAGACCTGCGCGGCATCCGCCGGAACCTTCCGGGGGATGCAAACGCAACTGTTGTCATCTTGTGTGGATACGTCCCAGGGGGTTAATCGGTTCGCTGCCGGTTGGCCCTCCCCCGGCGCCGGCAGACCCCGGCCGCCAGCCCCACCAGGCCCAGCAAGGCCACCGCAGGAACCGTCGTCCACCACACTAGCGCCGACGGGCTGGCCAGACGGTGCAGCGAGACGTCGGGAACCTGCACAAGCAGACTCATATCTACCGGGTCCTCGGCGGTCATCCATCGCAGGCGTTCTATCGCCGCCTCCTCCGCCGGCCCGGGGATCTCCAAAGGCGCCTTGGGCCGGCACAGGCGGTTCTCGTAGATCGCCACCGGCTCGTCGCCTGTGTTCAGCGGCGGCAGCTCGGCTACCTTGCGGTAGACGGCCTCGCCTTGGGGTAAGGCGCCCAACAGGCTGACCGGCGTCTCCCAGCCGGCCTGGCGAAGCGAGACGTTGCGGACGTCGATGGGCCGTTCGCTCATGCTGGACAGGCGGAACACGCATCGGCCGGCCAGGGACGCCGGAACCTGCATCGTCCACTCAAAGTGCCGCCAGGCGGGCCCGATCCGCTCCTCGATGACCGTCAGCCCCAGGGCGGTCTCCACGTCGTCGCGACCGTCCGGCAGCACGCCCAGGACCTCCGCCCGCAGCAGATTCCCCGCACCGCGCTCGGGCCCGCGGGCATCCAGGGCGATGCGGTAGAGGCCCCCCGCGGGCAACACGATCTCCTGCCTCGCCTGCGACAAGCGCCACAGGAACGGCGTCCGCAAGCGCACCCCGCCGTCATCTCCAATCTGCGCGTGCCTCAGTTCCCACCGGCCGCTCAGCACGTTGTCACCCAGAGGCGTCGGCGGCTCGACCCGCACGGACTCGATGACGCCTCGGAATTCCCGCCCCGCCGCCACCAGATAGCGAACGTTGTAGAGGCTCAGCAGATGATTCCGCCGCACGAGCCACGCCCACTCGTGGCATCGGCCGTAGTTGTCAAAGCCGAACAGGTGCGCGTGCGCCGGGCTGTGCCAGGCGCCGTAGCTGCCCAGCGTCGCCACCCCCTGCGCCTGGGCCACCTTGGGCTGGAGCAGCTCGGCGGGCCGATCGCGGTAGTGGTCGTTCAGGCCGAACACGATGTACGGCTCGGGGGGGCCGTGTTCGGCCAGCCAGACCGCCGCGGGGGAGCGATCAGGGTCCGGCCCACGGTGAAGGTCGGCCGGGGCGTCCAGGAAGCCCGCCACGGAGAACAGGTCCACCCCCAACAGGGCGATCACGATCCACCAGCGACGGGCGGGCGCGGCGGTCCACAACCGAATCACAGCCACCGTCGCCACCGTCAGCACCAGCGGCACCCAGATGGCCGGGTTTCCCAGCCGCAGCGCGGCCCAGGCCTTGGTCGGCCCACCCGCAAACGGCAGCGGGATCGGGCCCGTGACCACGGCCACCACCCAAGTCACCGCCGCCACCAGCGCCAGCGTGACCACCATCGCCGCCGGCACGATGCGCGCTGCTATGGCAAAGACTGTCCGCGCCAGGCGCCTCAGCCGCGGGCGGTCCGGGGCGGCCTGCATCACCCCGTGTACGGCCACCGCCGCCAGCACCCCCAGCGCCAGGTCCACCACGACCAGCATCCGCGCCGGACAGCGGACCACACCCAGGATCGGAATCCTGTGGATCAGCATAAACAGCGGCAGGTAGTAGCCCAGCATCCACACGCCCGCCCCCAGGCCGATCCAGGTCCAGACGCGGACGATCCGCGTCAGCTCCTCACCGTCGGCCTGCGTCTGGCCGATGCAGACCCCGCCGCCCCGCGGGCGCCTGCGATAAAGCGTCCACACAGCCCCCGCCGCCAGGGCCAGCGTCACCAGCCCCACGTAGCCCAGCATCTCCCACAGGTGCCACGGCCCCCACCACTTCTGAGGGTAGAAGTTGGGCGTCGTGTTGCCCATCAGCATCGGGAACAGCGCCAGCACCGCCGCCGCGGGGAAGAAACTGTTCTCCCCGGCGGTGGCGTAACCGATATGCCGTCGCGTGGTCTGGTCGAGCAGCCCGAGTGTCGCCTGGATCTGCGGGAAGGCCAGCATCGCCGCCAGCAGCGCCGCGGCGCCCGTCATGGCCACCGCCGCCGCCAGGGGCCTTGCGCGAAGCAGCAGATACGCCGCCCAGGCGAGTCCCATGTACGTCAGGATCGCCCAGTGCCCGGCCGCTATCGCCAGGAAGAACACCACCGCCAGCACCCCCATCGCGCCCGGGCTCGGCCGACGGATTCGCTCGATGCCCCACAGCCCCCACGGGAGGAACCCTGCCGTCTGGATCATCGGCAGGTGCACGCGGTGGCCGACCATGAAGCCGCAGAACATGAACGCCACGGCCCCGAACGTCGCCGCCGGGCGGAGCAGGCCTAATACCCGCAGATACAGATACATCCCCCCGCCCGCCACTGAGAACGCCAGGAACACGCTGAGGCTGTACGCCAGCTTCGGCGGGAGCACAGCGAACAGCCAGGTCGCCGGGAACATCACCGCCGACTGCGGGTCAGCCATCAGCGGGGCGCCGGTCGCCTCCAGGGGATTGTCCCCCGGCCACCGTCCTTCCCGCAGGGCCTGGCCCACCATCGTCCGCAGCGGATAGACGTAGACCACGTCGTCCTCACCCGCCGAGACGGGATTGATCCAGACCGCCCATAGCACCACCGGCGGGGCGCCCAGGATCAGCAACAGCGGAAGGATTCGCCGCAGCCGTTTCATGTCTGTCGTGCCGTCAAGTCATCCCCGCCCGCCGCACCCTGCTGGGCGCAGGTCATCTGCTCAGGGATCATGGAGTTTCCCAGCCCGCGATGCTACCCCGCCGCTCCCGCGGCCTCAAGACCCGCAGGAGGCAGCACCCAGTGGCATGGGCATCTTGCCCATGTGCTCTCATGGACTTCGGGAAGCTTGCTCGACCCATCATCGCGGCCGTGGCCCAGGGCCAAGATGGCCCTGGGACGCACGGGCGAGACGCCCGTGCCACATCGCAGTCGGTGATTTCGCTTGAAGCCGACCTGCTAGGGGGCTAACGTCCACGGCCGCCGGGCGAGGGCTGTGCCCGCGCCGGCACCCGGACGTGTTAGCATCAGGGGAGGGAGAAGGCTCAGGAAGCTCGTGCTTCCATCCACATGCCGATTAGCGGTCATCGCCGCGTCGCTGCTGGCCGGGTGCGGTGGGGCGCCGCGGGCGGTGAAGTTCAGCTACCAGGAACCGCCGGTGTGCGAGATACCGGCCTCGGTGAGCAGGCTGGCTGTGGCGGAGTTCCAGGGCTCACCGCCGCGTGAGGG
>JALHTV010000115.1 GCA_022866005.1 Phycisphaerae bacterium | reverse complement strand
CACGGTCAAGGCGTTTTGGCAGTGCCGCGGCATGCGGACGTGCAGCGTCTCGATGCCCAGCAGGAACAGGAACGCCGCGAAGGGGCTCATGCACGCCCCCGTGTCGCGCAGCCAGTGCGTGCGGATGTGCGTGATGTAGGCGTCGTCGCACACCCAGGCGTTGCGAACGATCACCACCGCCAGGGCCGCTAGCAGGATGACCTTCACCCCGGCGATGACGGCACCGCGCCCACGCCGCCGCGCAGAGGAGGCCTGGCTATCGGCGTCGGTCGTGTCGTCACAGGTCATCACCCTCTCCCATCACCTCGCCCCGCTCGTGCTTAGAGACGCAAGGGAGCCCCCAAAGCGCCTCACGTCCGCCCGGCCTTGGCGAGCTTCTCCTGGGCGGCGTGCATCTGCTCGGCCGTCGGGCTTCGCCCGCTGGCCATCATGTCGCGGAAGCAGTCGAACAGGTACGTCGCATCGTGCGGGCCGGGGGACGCCTCGGGGTGGTACTGCACGCTGAACAGCGCCCTGTCGGTGTGCGTGAAGCCCTCCACCGTGTGGTCGTTGAGGTTGACGTGCGTGATGCTCGCCCCGCTGGCTCGTAGCGTCTCCGGCTCGACCGCAAAGCCGTGGTTCTGCGAGGTGATCTCCACCTTGCCGGTCGCCTCGTTGCGGACGGGCTGGTTGACACCCCGGTGGCCGAACTTCAGCTTGAATCGCTCCGCCCCCAGCGCCAACCCCAGGAGCTGATGGCCCAGGCAGATGCCGAAGATCGGCACGCGGGCGATCAGCTTCCGCAGCGTGTCAATGGTGTAGGTGACCACGCCGGGATCGCCGGGACCGTTGGAGACGAACACGCCCTGGGGCTTGTGGGCGAGGATCTCCTCGGCCGAGGCGGTGGCGGGCACGACGGTGACGTCGCAGCCGGCCTCGACGAGGTTACGGAGGATGTTCATCTTCGCGCCGCAATCGACGGCCACCACGCGGAAGACGCGCTTCCCGCGGTCGCGCCGCCCCTGGGCGAAGCGGCTGGTGAAGCCCTCACCCCAGGTGTAGCCCACCTTGGGCGTGACGGCCTTGACCAGGTCCAGCCCGAACATCGCCGGGGCGCTGCGGGCGCGGGCGACCAGCTCGTCATCGTCGAGGACGGCGGTGCTCATCGCGCCGTTCTTGGCGCCGGTCAGCCGCAATCGCCGCGTCAGCGCACGGGTGTCCACACCCGCCAGGCCCATCACTCCAGCCTCACGCAGATAGTCCTCCAGGGAGCGATCGGCGCGGAAGTTGCTCACCACCGGTGACAGCTCCTTGACCACAAACCCCGCCACCTGCACGCGGCGGGTGTAGCTCTCGATATCCTCGGCGTTGACGCCGACGTTGCCGATCAGCGGGTAGGTCATCGTGACGATCTGGCCCACGTAGGAGGGGTCCGTCAGCGCCTCCTGGTAGCCGGTCATGGACGTGTTGAACACGACCTCACCGGTGGTGGTCCCTTCGGCGCCGAAGCTGGTGCCGGAGAAGACCAGTCCGTCCTCCAGGGCCAGTTTGCATGGTTTGCCTTGCGACATCGCTTGCCTCATGGGCGCCGCAGGCCCTCAGCCCTTGGCGCCGCAGCACTTCTTATACTTCTTACCCGAGCCGCACGGGCAGGGGTCGTTGCGGCCCGGCTGCCCACCCGCGGCGAGAGGCTTGACCTTCTCGGTCTCCTTGACCAGTTTCTCCTCGGCCTGGACGTCTTCCTTGCGCCGCGCCTTCTTGGCCAGCTCTTCCAGTTTATGCTGCTTTTCGCGCTGGGCAAATCGCTCGGATATCGGATCGCGTGCCATCACGTATTCCTCGCCAGTGTTCCGGCGGCCGGGCGGCGGTCAGCCCGCGCCTCGGCCGCAGCATTTCTTGTACTTCTTGCCCGAACCGCACGGGCAGGGGTCGTTTCGGCCCACGCGCGGGCCTTGCTTGACGATGGTCGCCACCTTCTGCGGGGCGGCCTGGGCGGCGGCCTCGGCGGCGAAGCGATCGTAGCCGGCGAACTCCTCGTGCACCGTGCCGGCCACCTGGAAGACGCTTTGCACCTCCGTGCCCGCGGTCACGCGGACCTTGAAGATCATGTCCGTCACGCGATCGCAGATGGCCCCGTGCATCTCCTGGTACAGACGGGCGCCCTCGCGCTTGTAGGCCACGCGCGGGTCCTGCTCGGCGAAGCTCCGCAGGCTGATGCCGCTCTTGAGGTGGTCCATCGCCAGCAGGTGGTCCTTCCAGGCGGTGTCGGAGAGCTGGAGCAGCACGAATCGCTCCAGCTCGGTCATCTCGCGGCGCAGGAACGCCCGGCCGACCTTCACCAGCGTCCCGGGGACGTCGCCATCGAAGTCCTCCACGGACAGCTTGGCGTCAAATCGCCGCTGGGCGAAGGCGACGGCCTGCTCCACCGTGGGCGCCTCGCCCAGGGTCTCGCGGACGGCTTGGACGACGCGCTCGTCGTCGGCCCAGGCCGCCGACAGCTCCAGCAGCCGGGCGCGGACGTCGTCCAGCTTGGCGTCGCGCAGGTCCGCGGCAGCCAGGCCGGCGTCGTACTTGCGATTGGCCCATTGGGTCAGGTCTTCGAGGGCATAGACGTTGCCCGTCCCGGCCGGGCCCACCGTCATCTCCAAGGCATACTCGACGGGGTATTTGATCTCGCGCTGCCGGTAGGCTGCGGCGACCTTCTCGCGGAGCACGGCCTGGGCTGCGGCAGCGTCGGCGGGCAGCCCCTCACCGCTGAGGTCGATGGCGAACTTGTTCCGCGCCCACTCGGCCAGGCAGGCCTGGGCGAAGCCTGGTTGCAGGAAGCGGACCAGCGGCGAGAGATCGAGCTGGTCAATCTTCTCCGCCGCCGCTTCGCTGAGGGCCTGCTCCACCTCCTGCGGGTTCATCTTGCGGAGCTGGTTCTGCGAGAGATTCACGTTGAACCGGCTCATCGCCCAACTACTCAACCCGCGGAGGTCCCAGTCCCTGGCCTCGACGTCCGGGTCCATGTATTCCCCCAGGGTCTTGGAGACCTCCGAGGCGGCTTCTTCCTTGGCCCAGCTGCGGAGGCTCTTTTCCAGATCGGGCAGTTCCTCCAGGGTCGTGGCCTTGATCTGGTCGTCGCGCACGGGGGCGTAGAGGACCTGGTTGGCCCACTCGGCGATGCACCGCTGGACGTAGCCGCCGCCCAGGTAATCTTCGACGGCCTCGTCGATGGCCTCGGCGATCATGTCACCGACGAGGGTCCCCAGCCCCTTGCCGGCCAGGATCTCCTGGCGGCGGGCGTAGTAGGCGCGGCGCTGGTAGTCCATGACCTCGTCGTACTCCAGGAGGTTTTTGCGGATGTCGAAGTTGCGCTCCTCGACTTTCTTCTGGGCTCGCTCGACGCCTTTGGAGATCTTGGGGTGCTCGATGGCCGTGTCGCCCGTCAGCCCCAGCCACCCGAGCATCTTCAGCGTCCACTCGCCCGCGAAGATGGCCATCAGCTCGTCCCGCAGCGACAGGAAGAACCGGCTGGAACCCGGATCGCCCTGGCGGCCGGATCGCCCGCGGAGTTGGTTGTCGATCCGCCGGGCCTCGTGGCGCTCGGTGCCCACGATGTGCAGGCCGCAGGGCACCCGCTCGCAGCAGCCGGTCCGCCCGCGCAGAGGGAAGTTCTCGTCCACTTTTGGCTTGAAGCAGTGGGCGCAGTTGGTGGCGGGGTCGTATTGCGGGCAGTCGATGCAGCACTTGGTGGTCCCGAGCGGGAAGAGGTCTTCCACGGCCACGCCCAGCTCGGTGAGCTTTTCGGGCGGAGGGACCTTGCACTTGTCCCACACGACGCCCGGGCCCAGCTTGATGTCCGTGCCGCGCCCGGCCATGTTCGTGGCGATGGTCACGTTGCCGACCAGTTGCTTGGAGCCCGGCTTGAGCGGCCGGAGGTGACCGGCCTGGGCGACGATCTCGGCCTCGCGGCGCGCGTTCTCGGGGCGGGCGTTGAGCACCTGGTGCTCCAGGCCGTAGCGGCGGTTGAGCATCTCGCTGATCCGCTCGGACTTCTCGATGCTCGTCGTGCCCACCAGCACCGGCCGCCCGCCCTTGGAGACCTGAACGATCTCGTCCACCAGCGCCTCGTACTTGGGGTCGATCTCGGCGAAGATGAGGTCGTTGTGGTCCACGCGGTTGACCGGCCGATGCGTCGGCACCGAGATCACGTCGAGCT
>JALHTV010000114.1 GCA_022866005.1 Phycisphaerae bacterium | reverse complement strand
CGCCAGGCAGATCATCGCCGCCGCCCCAACGGGCGTGGCGGCCCCGCCGCTGCTGGGGGCGCTGCCGGCCGGGGCAGCGCAGGTGGAGGTCGCCGTAACGGCCTTGGCGGACTTCGCCGTCTGCCCGATGCTCTACCGCTGGCAGCACGAGCTGCGCATCGGCCGGGGCCTAGTACCGGCGTCGGGGCAACCGGGCGAGCACCGGGGGCGTGCGGCGCCCCTGGACCCCACCACGCTGGGGACGCTGCTGCATCGGTGCATGGAGATGCTGGACTTCGCCCATCCGCAGCCGGCGCGGGCGCTGGTGACCGGTGCGGCGTGCCAATTGCACCTGGAGGAGACGGCGGACCTCGAGCCAATCGCCGAGGAATTCCAGGCCATGCTCGACCGCCTGGCGGCCCAGCCGCTGTGGCAGGCGCTGACCTCGGCGAAGGCAACGCTGCGCGAGCTGGACTTTACCCTCTCCCTCGTTCGACCGGGCTCACGGCAGGGTGGCCCGGCGGTGGTTCGCGGGCAGATCGCCCTGCTCGTCCAGGACGCGCGCGGCGCCTGGCGGATCGTGGACTACAAGTCCGATCAGGTCGGGCCCGCAGCCGTTCCCGAGCACGCCCGGCGATACGAGCTTCAGCTTCTCGCGTACGCGGTCGCGGCGCGGCGACACCTGGGCTGCCCGCCGGTGGAGGCGGTACTGTACTTCCTGCGGCCGGGGGTGGCCCACCAGGTGCCGCTGGATGAAGCGGCCTTGGCGGGCGCCGAGCAGCGCCTGGCTGAGACGGCTGGAAGATTGGCAGCGGCGCGGCGGAGCGGGCGCTTCGAACGCGCCGAGCCGGGGTACTGCGCCTTCTGCCCGTATCGGAGCCTGTGCCAGCGCCACGGCGTGGCGGGCCCTTGACGGGTCGGCCCGGCCCACGCACAATGGCCGCGACTTTCCGAGCGCTAGGGCAACCAGAGATGTCCGACACACTCAAAGAGGCCGTCTGCACCGCGAACCTCAAGCTGGCCGCCAGCGGACTGGTCATCGACACCTGGGGCAACGTCAGCGGCGTGGACCGCGCCGCCGGCGTCATGGTCATCAAGGCTTCCGGCGTGCCGTACGAGGGCATGACGGCCGAGCACATGGTGGCCGTGCGGCTCGACACGGGAAAGCCGCTCGACACGCACCTAAAGCCCAGCTCCGACACCCCGACCCACCTGGCGCTGTACCGCGCGCTGCCGCAGGTGGGCGGTGTGGTGCACACCCACAGCGTCTACGCCACCGCCTGGGCCCAGGCCCGAAGAGCCATCCCCGCGCTGGGCACGACGCACGCGGACTACTTCCACGGGCCCATCCCCTGCACGCGCGAGCTGACCGCCGCGGAGATCCGCACCGACTACGAGGCCAACACCGGGGCGGTGATCCTGGAGGTCCTGGCCGGGCGCGATGCGCTGGAGGTCCCCGCGGCGCTGGTGGCCGGTCACGGGCCGTTCGCCTGGGGCGGCAGCCCCGACGAGGCGGTCCACAATGCGATCCTCCTGGAGCATCTGGCCCGCATGGCCGCCCTGACCACGCTGATAGCGCCCAAGCCCCGGCCCATCACCCGGGAGCTGCTGGACAAGCACTTCTTTCGCAAGCACGGCCCCGGCCACACCTACGGCCAGGACTGATCTCTGCCGGCCGCCCGACCTGTGGCAAGATGCTCCTTGCGTTCCGCAGCACGGCGGGGCGAAACTAAAGCGGTCAAGTGAGTGAGCGTACGGTCTTTTTGGGAGGTCACGTCATGCTGGCGAAGAAGGTCAAGATCGGATTCATCCCGGCCAATCGCGGCTTCTTCTCGGACACCCTGGCCGCCAAGATGCGCGGCCAGACGCTCAAGGTGCTCGAGGATATCGGTGCCACGGTCGTCGTGCCCTCGCCCAAGGACACCAAGGTGGGGTGCGTGGAGTCGCTGGAAGAGGCCCGCAACGTCGGACGGATGTTCCGCGAGCAGCAGGTGGACGGCATCGTCATCTCGGCGGTGAACTTCGGTGACGAGCAGGGCGCGGCGCTGACGATCAAGGAATCCGGCCTGAAGGTACCCGTCCTGATCGTCGGCTGCCAGGAGGAAGAGGCGCTCACGCCCACCACGGAGCGGCGGGACAGCTTCTGCGGGCTGCTGAGCATCGGCGAGGCGATGCGGCAGATGAACCTGCCCTATTCGGTGCCGGAGGTGCCCATCTGCTTCCCCACCGACGCCAGCTTCCGCGGCACGGCCGAGAGGTTCCTGGCCGTCTGCCGCGTCGTGGGCGGCCTCCGCAACGCCCGCTACGGCCAGGTGGGCGCGCGGCCGGACGCCTTCTGGACCTGTCGATTCAACGAGAAGGTCCTCCAGACCCTCGGCGTGACGGTGGTGACGCTGGACCTGTCGGAGGCGATCGCCGCCGTTCAGGCCCGCAAGACGGATGCGGACGTGAAGCGCGTCATGGACGAGATGAAGGCCGCCATCGACTGCTCCGCCGTGAACGACGAGATCCTGGCCAAGATCGCCAAGTTCGAGCTGTTCCTGAACGGCTTCGTGGCCGATCGCAGGCTGGACGCCCTGGCCATCCAGTGCTGGACCAGCATCCAGGCCAACCTGGGCATCTGCTCCTGCACCACAATGAGCCGCTTCGACGACCGCGGCATCCCCTGTGCCTGCGAGAGCGACATCATGGGCACGCTCTCCATGCACGCCCTCCAGCTCGCCAGCGCCACCCCCAGTTGCCTGGCCGACTGGAACAACCTCCACAACGAGGACAACGAACTGGTCAACTGTTGGCACTGCGGGGTGTTTCCCATCTCCTGGGCCAAGGCCAAGCCCAAGATGGGCTGCCAGGAGATCATCGCCGGCACCACCGGACGCGACAACGCGATGGGCGTGGTGGAGTTCGTGATGAAGGACGGGCCGGTCACCCTCTGCCGCGCCACCCAGGATAACGAAGGCCGCTTCAAGGTGGCCCTGGCCCAGGGCCACGTGGAGCCCAACAAGGCCAAGACCTTCGGCGCCTACGGCTGGGTGAGGATTCCGGGCATCGGCCGGCTCTATAAGGACGTGCTGCTGCGGCACTTCCCCCACCACGTGGCCATGAACCGATCCACCGTGGGCAACGTGCTGTGGGAGGCCTTCGGCAACTATCTGGGCTTTGCGGTCTACACGGCCGAGAACACCAGCGGCCTGTGGTCACCGGACATGCCGTTCCAGACCTAGCCCGCCAGTGCTCAGACCGATCGCTTCCGCGACGCGGGGCTGTTGTCCAGTAGGCGGATGAGAGTCGAACACAGGGAGGATTTGCACAGGTTCTATGCAGACGATCTGAGTCTGCCAGACGTGCGCCTGGACGATCAGGAGGCCCATCACGCCGGGCATGTCCTGCGCCTGGCAGACGGCAGCGAGGTGGAGCTGTTCGACGGGCGCGGCGGCCGGGCCGTCGGGCGCCTCCGCCGCGTCGGGCGCGGCAAGCTGGTCGTCACCATCGAGCGGCGCGAGGCCCCTCGTCCGCGGCCCCGGCCGGCGGTGCACCTGGCCTTCTCCACCCCTAAGGGCAAGCGCCTGGACTGGCTGCTCGAGAAGGCCACGGAGCTGGGCGCGGCATCCCTCCAGCCGGTGATCTTCCATCGCTCCGTGGCCGGGGGCGAGCACCTGAACGAAAGCAAGCGGAAGCGGTGGCGAGTGCACTGCATCGCCGCCGCGAAGCAGTCAGGCCTGGACTTCCTGCCCGAGCTTCGCCCGCCCGCGCGTCTGGGCGAGGTCCTGGGCGCTCTGGGCGGCTTGCTGACGCTCCTGGGCGACCCGTCGGACCAGGCCCGCGCGATGGGGCCGGCGCTTGCGGGTCTGAAGGGCGGACAAGACATCCTGCTGCTGGTCGGGCCGGAGGGAGGGCTGACCGACGACGAGCGGGCCGCCGCTCTTGCGGCCGGTGTTCTGCCGGTGCGGCTGGGGGAGACGATCCTGCGCATCGAGACGGCCGCTGTGGGGCTGCTAGCGGCGACGGTCGCCCTGTGCCGGAAGTAGCGGGCCGTCAAGCGGCACAAAACACCCTCGTGGGCCACGGCGGCCGTGGCGGCGCTGGACTGTATCGGCCCGCGCCCGTACAATACAGTGTGGCTCACAACGTACCGGATAGAGTGCCAGACGAGGAGGCTACCATGGGCGAGCGAAGGGCATTCACGCTGGTGGAGTTGTTGGTGGTCATCGGCATCATCACGCTGCTGGTCGGCATTCTGGTGCCGTCCCTGAACGTGGTGAAAGACCTGTCGCGGGTGGCCAAGTGCACCACCAACATCAGTGCCGCGCTGCGGGATGTGCTGATGTACGTCAATGCCAGCGACGGCTTGCTGCCGCCGTACCGCTACACCAGCAGCCCCACGCCCACCGTCCCCGAAACCCCCTGGCACACGACCATGGCCTT
>JALHTV010000113.1 GCA_022866005.1 Phycisphaerae bacterium | reverse complement strand
TACCTGGCCAGCAGCACGACGGTGATCTACACCCTGCTGCGGCGGAAGGTGGACGCCACCGACCTGGACGATGTCTACGTCGAGGAAGGCCCAGCCGAGATGGCCGGCGAGGCGGCGCCTGCTGCCCCTGCCGAGCCGCCAAGCAGCACGCCCGCCTAGTCGCACATATCGCGATGCAAACACTGCACGGCGGACCGCAAGTCGGTCCGCCGTGTTTTGCGCGCGACGATATTGCGCAGGTCGACGGGGTCAGTGCGGCTCGGCCGTCACGGCTTGCTCAGGAGGATCTTGGCCTCGCCGACGAGGTAGAACGAGCCGGTGATGCAGATGATGTCCTCGCGGCTGACGGCGCTGCGGGCCACGCCCAGGGCCTCCGCCAGCGTCTCGGTGATCTGGGCCTCGCGCCCGCTGCACTGCAAATAGGCGGCGGCCAGGTCCTTGGGCTTGGCGGCCCGGGCATTGGAGGCCGCGCGGGTGAAGATCACCTTGTCCGCCCCGGTGGTGATCTGGGCCATCATGCCGGGGATGTCCTTGTCGGCGGCGCAGCCGAAGATCATTACCATCGAGTCGTAGCGGAGGTGCTGCCCCATGGCGCGCATGAGCGCCTGGATCGAGGCGGCGTTGTGCGCGCCATCGACCAGGATCCGCGGGTCCTGGCGGATGATCTCCATGCGTCCGGGCACGTAGACCCCGGCCAGGCCGCGGATGGCCGCGGCATCGTCGATCGCCAGGCCCTGGTTCTTCAGCTCGTCCAGCAGCGCCAGCGCCAGCCCGCAGTTGACGGCCTGGTGCTCGCCCATCAGCGGGACGGGCAGGTGCTCGAACCGGCTGCGGGGAGTGGTCAGGCAGATGCGGGTGTGGCAACCGTCCTGGCGGCTGGACTCCACGCGATAGCTGAACTCGATGTCCTCTCCGGTGAACATCAGCTGCGCCCCGACGCTCCGCGCGACCTTGCGCAGGACTCGCTTGGCCTCGGGGCTCTGCGGCACGCTGATGGCGGGGGTCTTGACCTTGAAGATGCCGGCCTTCTCCGCGGCGATCTGGGCCACCGTGCTGCCCAACTGCTGCATGTGGTCCAGCGAGATACTCGTCACCCCGCACACGGCGGGGTTGAGCACGTTGGTGCTGTCCAGCCGCCCGCCCAGACCGGCCTCGACCACCGCGACGTTCACGTTCTCGCTCACAAAATGGCAGAACGCCAGGGCGGTGAGGATCTCGAAAAAGGTCGGCTTATCCGCCGCCATCTTCTCTATGTGCGGCTCCGCACGGCAGATAAGGCGGGCCATCGCCGCCTGGCTGATCTTCTGACCGTTCACGACGATCCGCTCGCGGATGTCGCAAACGTGCGGAGAGGTGTACAGGCCCACCGTGTGCCCGCAGGCGCGCAGCATCTCGGCCAGCATCGTGGCCGTGGAACCCTTGCCCTTGGTCCCGGCGATGTGGACGGAGCGAATCTTGCGGTGCGGATTGCCTAACTTCTTGAGCAGCAGATACATACGGTCGAGACTGAACGTGTCCCGGTTGTACCGCACGCGCAGCATCTGCTCATAGTCGGTCTGCGCAAAGAGATAGCGCAGCGCAGAATCGTACGTTCTGACCGCCTTCTTGCCGCGACTGGGCAACCGCCCAGTGCCCTTGGAGCGCGTGGCAGTGGCCATATCGCGCGAAGTATAACACATTGCAGGGACTGATGTCAAGCAAACGGCCAAAATGACAGTTCTAACCAGTGTAGGCACAATGGGTTATAATCGCAAAGTTCTCTAACAAGACCCCGCTGGCCACCGTGGGGCTTGCGGAGTTTGGAGTTGGATGCTTCAATGCCACGGCGCAGAGGCACTTCCGTTCGCCCAGCCGGATGGATAAGGAGCACTCATGACCTGCTACCTGGGGATCGACATAGGCACGTCCGGGACTAAGGCCCTGTTGATGGACGCCTCGGCCCAGGTGCTGGCCGCGGCCACGGCGCCGCACGAGCTGTCCTCCCCGCAGCCGGGGTGGAGCGAGCAGGACGGGGACAACTGGTGGCAGGCGACGGTCCAGGCCGTGCGCCAGGTGATCGCCAAGGCCGCGATCGACGGCAAGACGGTCGCGGCCATCGGGCTGAGCGGTCAGATGCACGGGCTGGTCATCACCGACGGCGCCGGCCGGCCGCTGCGCCCGGCCATCATCTGGAACGACCAGCGCTCGGCCCGCCAGGCCCAGGAGATCCAGCGCCGGGTCGGCGGCAAGGGCAAGCTGATCGCGCTGGTGGGCACCGTCGCGATGACCAGCTTCACGCTGACCAAGCTGCTGTGGGTCCGCCGCCACGAGAAGCGCACCTACGACCGCATCAAGCACCTGCTGCTGCCGAAGGACTACATCCGCCTGCGCCTGACGGGCGAGTACGTCGGCGACGTCTCGGACTCCTCCGGCACGCTCATGCTGGACGCGCGCCGCCGCGACTGGTCGGCCAAGGTGCTGTCGATCTTCCAGGTGGACCGCGACATCCTGCCGCCGGTGGTCGAGTCGCACGAGATCACCGGGCGCCTGCGGGCCTCCGTCGCCGGGGAGCTGGGCCTGGCCGAGGGCACGCCGGTCGTCGGCGGGGCGGGCGATCAGCCGGCCGGGGCGGTGGGCAACGGCGTCGTCCGCGACGGGCTGACCAGCGCCACGATGGGCACCAGCGGCGTGGTCTATGTCCATTCGCGCCGGTACAAGACCGACCCGGCCGGGCGGGTGCAGACCTTCTGCTCAGCGGTCGCGGGGGAGTATTGCATGTTCGGCTGCGTCCTGGCCGCGGGCGGCAGCCTTCAGTGGTATCGCAACGTGCTGGGCGCTGCGGAGGTGGAACGCGCCCGGCAAGAGAACGTAGACCCCTATGAGCTGCTGACCGCCCAGGCCGCTTCCGCCCCGGCGGGCTGCGAGGGACTGTTCTTCCTGCCGTACCTCACCGGGGAGCGGACGCCGCACGCCGACCCCTACGCCCGCGCCTGCTGGATCGGCATTCACAGCCGCACGACGCGCCACGAGCTGGTCCGCGCGGTGATGGAGGGAGCGACCTTCGCGATGAACGACGCGGTGACGATCCTGCGCAGGTGCGGGCTGAAGATCCGCCAGATCCGCCTGTCGGGCGGCGGCGCGCGGAGCGCGTTCTGGCGGCAACTCCAGGCCGACGTCTATCGCGCGACCTGCGTCACCATCAATGCCGAGGAAGGCCCGGCCTACGGGGTGGCCCTGCTGGCGGCCGTGGGGGCGGGGGAGTTCCGCAACGTGGCCGAAGCGTGCCGGGCGGGCATCCGCATCACGCGGACCATCCGCCCGCAACCCGCACTCGCCCGCCGCTACGCCCAGCTTTACGCCCAGTACCGCAGGCTGTACCCCGCGATGAAGGACGAGTTTCCCCGGATCGCCGAGTTGGCCTGAGGCGCGGCGCCTGGCGCGAACCCATGCAGACGCTCACCGAAATCCGCCAGCTGCTCCAGAGCGCCGACCTGGCGCCGCGCCGGCGCTGGGGGCAGTGCTTCCTTATCGACGGCAACCTGATGGCCAAGCTCCTGGAGCTGGCCGAAGTGCCGGCCGGTCAGGCGGTGCTGGAGGTGGGCGCGGGGACCGGCTCGCTGAGCGAGGAGTTGCTCGCCCGCGGAGCGAACGTGCTGGCCGTGGAGGTGGACCCCGGCCTGTGCCGCCTGCTCCGGCAGCGCCTGGGCGGGCGCGAAGGCTTCACGCTCATCGAGGCCGACGCGCTGGCCGGCAGGGCGGGGCTGTCGGCGGCGGTGCGGGAGGCATTGCCGCCGGTGGCGCACCTCGTGGCCAACCTGCCCTACAGCATCGCCACACCGCTGGTGGCCGAGTGTCTGGTGAGCTCCTGGCGGGCGCGGGCGGGGCAGGAGGGGCACTGCCGCTTCGAGCGGATGACCGTCACCGTGCAGCGCGAGGTGGCCGACCGGCTCGGCGCTTCTCCCTCTAGCCGCGACTATGGGCCGGTGAGCGTGCTGGTGGCGCTGTTGGGGCGCTTGCGGCTGGGCAGTGTGGTGCCGGCGTCGGCGTTCTGGCCGAGCCCGAAGGTGACCAGCCGGATGGTCCGCATCGACTTCGACCCGGCCGCTGCGGCGGCGCTGAGGAGCATCGAGACGCTGCGGGCGCTGCTGAGGGTGGCCTTCGGGCAGCGCCGCAAGCAGATCGGTTCGATCCTCCGCCGTAGGCCGGGGGGCTTTGACGCTGACGCGCTGGCGGCGGCCGTCGCGCAGGCTGGAATCGACCCTTCGCTGCGCGGCGAGGCCATCACACCGGCCCAGTATCTGGCCGCGGCCAATGCGATGGGATAGGCCCCTGGCCCCGTAACCGCCACCGGTCTCCCCGCGGCTACCACAGGACGAGCATTGGCCCGGAGACTTGCGTGCCGGTGACGGCGTAGTGGATGTAGTAGGTGGCCATGTAGATCATCCCGCCGCACAGGTCTCCGGCGATCACCCCCATCATGAAGTGCCGCCCGTGGTAGTAGGCCTTCGGTCCGCCCAGGCGCGTGATGGCGGACTTGATGGCCCACCCCAACAGGAACGACGCGCCGAACTTGCCCATCGTCCAGGCCCCGTAGCCCAATAAGATGATCGGATGCAGCGGCCACCAGGGATATCTCAGCCGCAGGCCGCCCAGCAGCAGCACGCCGACCAGACCCACCCCCACCGACCCCAGGAACATGGGAACGGGGCGCATGTGGCGCAGCC
This sequence comes from Phycisphaerae bacterium, assembly GCA_022866005.1. Classification (GTDB taxonomy): domain Bacteria; phylum Planctomycetota; class Phycisphaerae; order SM23-33; family SM23-33; genus JALHTV01. Next base: position 1,330 of record JALHTV010000113.1, on the reverse strand, counting down.
GGTCCAGCGACGACCAGGACACGCTCTGCTGCAATTGGCCGCTGAGGATCGTCTGGGTCAGGCCTCTCTCGGTCGAGGAGAAGGCGACCTTGGACCACTGGGACCCCGCCGGCTGGCTAGGTTCCTCACTGGCGGAGGCGTCAACGACCCTGCCGAAGTTGTAGTCCGCCCACAGGCCCACGGGGATGGCCACCGCCAACGCCAGCACGAACGCGAGCACTTGGACGAGTGTCGTCCTCCCCGGGGAGACCCCCACCCGGTCGGCAATCTTCAGGCCGTTGATCACGTAGGGGATCAGCGCCTCGAACGGGTCGGCCAGCAGGATGATCATCAGCATGCCGGCCAGGACGGTGGCCTTGGGCCCCAGCACCGGCATGCTGAACAGCCCGCCCAAGACGGGGATGAGAGTCCACTCCGGCTTGAAGAAGAACGCCCCGCACTCGGCGTTGATCCGCGCCAGGACCAGGAACGTGATCATGACCAGGCCCACGGTGATCAGTGCCATGCCCACCCCCATGCCCACAGCCGCAAACAGCGCCACCATCGCCAGGAACGACAACAGGAACAGCCTGCCCGCCCAGGCGCCGGTGGCGTCCGTATCGGTCTGCGCGCGGAACAGGATGGCCTGTTTGAGCGTCTGCCAGTAGTAGCGTCGGCCGACGTACAGCAGCACCAGGGTGTAGCCGAAGAACGCCCCGAAGCTCACCCAGGCCTTCACGCCGCCGCCGGTGCCCGAACCGGTGACCGTCATTCCCAGGCGGTTCACCATCACGTAGTGCGCCGCCAGCGTGATCAGACTGGTGACGCCCAGGCTGAAGCCGATGTCCGAGGCCAGAAAGAACGTGAACGCCATCGCGGTGGGGATGATCAGCGGCTTGACGACGTAGCGGGCCTCCTCCATCAGGACGAACTTGGGGAACTTCGTTTTGATGACGGACTCGAAATCGAACTTCAGGGGGATGTCCACGCCCGTCTCGGCCCAGGTATTGGCGCAGTTGAAGACGCGAATGGATAGCAGGAGGATCAGCCCCAGCCAGAACAGCTTGTTGCGGAAGATCGGCCCCATGATCCGATGCGGGTCCTGCTCCAGCAGCGTGTTGGCGAAGTCGGCGATCGGGTAGCGCAGGCGTTCCCGGTGGGCCCATTGGCGGTGGAGGATCAGGCTCATGCACATCGTGGCCACGGCCGCCAGGACCACGATCGGAATCCAGAACGACAGCGGCGCCTCCCAGCTTGCCCAGGGAACGTCCCCCAGGCCGATGGGATGCCCGGGCCTGCCCAGGCCCGCGATGAACCCCCCGACCACGCGGGAGTCGTCTCCGGCCGGGGG
>JALHTV010000112.1 GCA_022866005.1 Phycisphaerae bacterium | reverse complement strand
CCCGCGGACCTCGTTGATGATGCGGTTGGAGATGGTGGCCAGCACGTCGTAGGGAATCCGCGACCAGTCCGCGGTCATGAAGTCGGCCGTGTCAGCCGAGCGGACGGCGACGACGTTCTCGTAGGTCCGCGCATCGCCCATCACGCCCACCGAGCGCACCGGCAGCAGCACGGCGAAGGTCTGGGCGGTCTTGCGGTACAGGCCGTTGGCGACGATCTCCTCCAGCAGGATCTGGTCGGCCTTGCGGAGGATCTCCAGACGCTCCTGCGTCACCTCGCCCACGCACCGCACCGCCAGCCCCGGCCCGGGGAACGGGTGCCGCCAGACGACCTGCTCCGGCAGGCCCAACAGCTCCCCCACGCGGCGGACCTCGTCCTTGAACAGGTCGCGCAGCGGTTCGATAAGCTCAAAGCCCAGCTCCGCCGGCAGCCCGCCGACGTTGTGGTGCAGCTTGATGCTCGCGGCCTGGCCGGCCAGCGACTGGCCGGACTCGATCACGTCGGGATACAGCGTCCCCTGGGCGAGCCACCGGGCGCGGGGGATGGATTGGGCGGCGGACTTGAAGGCCTCGATGAACTCATTGCCGATGATGCGGCGCTTCTCCTGCGGGTCGGCCACGCCGGCCAAGGCCGCCAAGAACTTCTCCGCCGCGGGCACGACCGTCAGGTCGATGCCGAAGTGCTCTCCGAACGTGGTGCGGACGGCCTCGGCCTCGCCCGCCCGCAGCAGGCCGTTGTCCACGAGGATGCACGCCAGGCGCTCCCCGATCGCCCGATGCAGCAGCGCGGCGACGACGGATGAGTCCACCCCGCCCGAGAGGGCGCAGATCACCCGCTCATCCGCCCCCACCTTCGCCTGGAGGTCGGCGACGGCGGCGTCGATGAACGAGCCCATCTTCCACAGCCCGCCGCAGCGGCAGATGTCGTAGAGGAAGTTGACGAAGATCTCGTTGCCGTGCGGCGTGTGGGCCACCTCCGGGTGGAACTGCACGCCGTAGACGCTCCGGCTCTTGTGCCGCACCGCGGCAACCGGGCAGGTGGCCGTGGCCGCCAGGGGCAGGAAGTCCTCGCTCAGCGTGCGGACCTGGTCCCCGTGGCTCATCCACACGCTGGTCTCGCGCGGCACGCCGCGGAGCAGCGGATCGTCCACCAGTACCTTCAGCGCCGCCCGGCCGTATTCGCGGGCGGGGGCGGCCTGGATGTCGGCCCCGAGCATCTGGCAGGCGAGCTGCATGCCGTAGCAGATGCCCAGGATCGGCACGCCCAGCTCGAACACCTCCGGGCGGCAGCGCGGGGCGCCGGCCTCGTAGACGCTGGCGGGCCCGCCGGTGAAGATCAACCCCTTGGGGTTCAGCGTGCGGATTTCCTCGGCCGTCACGTCCGGCCGGGCGAGCACGCTGTAGACACTGTTGTCCCGCACCCGCCGCGCGATGAGTTGGGCATACTGGCTGCCGAAGTCCAGGATGACGATCGCTTCCGATTGCCCCGCCTTGGTGCTCATGCCTGCATCCTCCTCGGCGGCGAAGCGAGTATCATAGACCTGCGGCCCCCCGGAGGCAACCGGGGGGTAGCGATGCGGAAGCTGGTAGGTTGCAGTGAATGCCCACCCCGGTACAATAGTCAATACTTGCGGGGGACGGGCCCAGGGAAAGCGGAAAGGGACGGGCAATGGCGTCTCAAGCGGAACCCGCGGCGGGGATGGCCAGGAAGCCCCGGCGGTGGTGGAAGTGGACTCGGCGGGTCCTTCTGGGGCTTTTCCTCATCGAGGTCCTGGCCGGTCTGGCCTTGTGGGGCTATGCGGCATGCGTCAACTGGTATGGGGGGCGGGCCCTGGCCGCGGCGCTTGCCAAGGTCCGCGAGCGCCACCTGCCGACCACCCAAGAGGAGATGCTGGCGGCCTTGTCCGTGAGCCAGCGTCCCCAGGCGCATTACCTCAAGGCCGCCTTCGCCTTGCTGGTCCCCACGGGGGAAGCGTTCGCCGCTTTGCCGATGTGCGGGTCGCAAGTTGGCACGCATCCTGAGTTTGGCAAGCCGGTTCGACCCGACGTGGCGGAGCTGTCCCGCAAGTTCGCTGATGTTCAGAAGGATGCCCTCCCCTTACTCGTTCAGGCCCGCGAGCGGAATGAGTACCTCTACCCCCCGCCACTGTCCGAATTCTCTCAAGACCTCCAACCCGTCAGGCACTCCGTGAAGATCTGGTTGGATATTGCCTTCGCGGCCCAGGCAGAGGGAGATGGGGACCGTGCGATGGAATGCTACGCCAATGCCCTGTGGATGAACCGGACGCTGGACGGTCAGCCTGCCGTCGTTACGGGCCTGGTGCGCACGGCCGTCGATTGGCTCTGCTGCCAGGAGATTGAAGGCGCCCTCAGCCGCTGCCGGGCCTCAGATAAGGCCCTGGCCCGCTTACAGGGAATGCTCCAGGCCGAGGCCGAGGCGATGGACCTGGAGACGTTCTACCGGGGCGACCTGGCCCTTACCGTGGACCTGTCAAGCCATATTGGCCTGCAACTGGCCCGGATGGAGCTCGATGCCCGCCAGCTTCGCTCTAGAGGAGGTTTCACCCTAGGAGAAGCCCACTTTGAGCCTCCTTCGGAGAGTTGGCTGCGTCTGGACTCCGCGGTCGGATGGGCCTGGCTCTGGATGTGCCCCGGCGCGGTCGAGGGGACCTGCGCAAAGGAGATCGAAGCAGCACTTCGCGAGCTGGAGTTGGCATCTAAGCCGACCCCCGAGTTGGCCAGGGTCGTCGCTGCTCCAGATCCCTCCTCCATGCAGGACCGTCTGACCGCAGCCCGGTTCTTATTGGTGGGGAAGGGTTGGGCTCATGTCGCCGCAGCGGGCGTGGCGGCGGAGCGGTATCGGCTGAAGCATGGCCGCTGGCCGGGGAGTCTGGATGTCCTTGGGCACGAGTTGGCCACTGATCCTCTCACGGGCGAACCGCTCAAGTTCCGCCGCGATCCGGAGGGCATCACCATCTACAGCATTGGGCCGAATCTCACTGACGATGCCGGGCGCGGGCGCTCTGAAGGTGAGGCATACGATGACATTGCCTTTCGCCTCCTGAACCCTGGTGCCCGCAACCGCCCGTGAAGGCCCTGCTTTAGGATCGCTTGAACTGCTTTTCCAGCTCGCGGAGTGAGAGCTTGATAGTGGTGGGTCGGCCGTGGGGGCAGGCGGAGGCCTTTTCGGCCTCCGCGCGGCGGGCGAGCAGGGCCTGCATCTCGGCGCCTGAGAGTGCCTGGCCGGCCTTGACCGCGGCCTTGCAGGCGAGCATCTCCAGCAGTTCCTCCAACAATTGCTCCTGCGAGGCGCCCTCATCCTCGGTTCGGCTCGGCTTGACGCTGAGCTCAGTCGAAGCGAGCTCACCGAAGTCGCTGAGCTTGTCCAGTATCTCGCGGACGAAGGCCGCGGCCTCGACCCCGCGCCCGGCCAGCAGCGCCGGGAAGCGCTGCACGGCGTAGGTGTCCGGGCCGAAGGGGGCGACCTCGATGCCCAGCCGAGTGAGCAACGCCTCGTGCCGGGCGAGAACGTCGGCCTCGGCGGGCGTGACCACCAGCGCCGCCGGCAGCAGCATCCGCTGGCCGGTGAGGTTCCCCTCGGCCAGGCGGCGGCGGAGGTCGTTATAGACAATCCGCTCGTGCAGGGCGTGCTGGTCGATAATGACCAGGCCGTCCTCGCAGGGGGCGACGATGTAGGCGTTGTGGACCTGGATCGCTTGGACGGGCATGGCCGCCGGCGCTGGCAGAGCCGCACCCGGCGCCGCGGCCGTGGGTGCCGGTCTGGCAGCGGGCCATTGGCCACCAGCGCTGGTCCCGATGGCGGGATGGGCCTGCGGCGTGGGGGCAGGAACGGCGACGGGTTCGCCGCTGGGTGAGGAGACGTATCGGCCCTGGTCTTTGGCCTCCTGTGCCTGCGGCTGTTGCGGCCCGCGGGGCTGGGACGGTGCGGGAAAGTCCAGTGGCCGCTGCGGCGGCGCGGCGGAGCGGAAGAAGTCGGCCAGGGCGGTGCGGATGGACAATCGTCTCTCGTCGAGGTTGTCGTCTTCAACCTTGGGGCTTGTGGCCTCGCCCAGGGTGGCGGCCGGGGTGAGGTCGGCGCGGTTCAGCGTCTCGCGCAGGGCGGCCAGGAGTTCGCCGTAGACCCTCTGGGCGTCGCGGAAGCGGACCTCGATCTTGGTGGGGTGCACGTTGACGTCCACCTCGCGCGGATCGAGCGTGAGGAACACCATCGCCGCCGGTGAGCGCGCCGGGTCCGCCAGGCCGCGGAAGGCCTCGCGCAGGGCGTGAGAGAGGATGCGGTCGCGGATGTAGCGCCCGTTGAGGAAGAAGTACTGCCACCGGGCGGTCGCGCGGGCCGCGGCGGGGGTGGAGACGAGGCCGGCCACCTTCACCGGTCCCGTCCGGCGGACAATCGGCAGCAAGGCGTCGGCCAGCTCGCTGCCGAACAGGTCTCTGGTGCGCTGGAGCGTGCTGTCGGTGGCGGGGAGGTTGGCGATCTCGCGGCCATTGTGGCTGAGCGTGAAGGCGACCTGCGGGTGCGGCAGGGCCAGGCGGGCGAGCTGCTCGGAGATGTGGCCCAGCTCGGTGTTGGCGGTGCGGAGGAACTTGCGCCGCGCGGGGGTGTTGAAGAACAGGTCGCGCACCGTGACAGTCGTTCCTGCCCCCGCGGCGCAGGGGCGGGCCGGGCCGAGGGTGTCACCAGCGGCCTCGACTTCGTAGCCGCTGGGTGCGCCTGAGCCGTCGTCGCGGCGGACGGCGCTGCGGACGTGCGCGTGGGAGACCGACGCCACCGACGCCAGCGCCTCACCGCGAAAGCCCAGCGTGGCGATGTCCTCCAGGTCGTCCTCGCGCGCGATCTTGCTGGTGGCGTGGGGGGCGAAGGCCAGCGCCAGGTCGTCCGGCCCCATGCCGCAGCCGTTGTCGGTGACCGCGATGAGCCTGCGCCCGCCGTCGGCGACGGCGATGTCGATGCGCGTGGCGCCGGCGTCCAGGGAGTTCTCGACCAGCTCCTTGACGATGCTCGCGGGCCGCTCGATGACCTCGCCGGCGGCGATCTTGTTGACGAGATACGTAGGCAGGACCTGGATCGGCACGAGACGCTCCGCGAATGCCCCTAGATTCTACGGCCAGCCGGCCCCGCGGCCAAGCGCCCGCAGCAAACATCCCCCTGGCCCGGCTAGACGACCTGGACCCGCCGGCCCACGCGGCGCTTGCGGTTGATCATCTTGCGGCCCTTGCTCGTCCGCATCCGCGCGCGGAAGCCGATCCGCCGGACCCTCTTGCGCCTCGAAACCTTGTGGGGGTAATGCATCGCTG
>JALHTV010000111.1 GCA_022866005.1 Phycisphaerae bacterium | reverse complement strand
TGTGCAAGGACCAGGGCGCCAAGGCGGTCTACGTGGGCGCGACGCACGCCATCCTGTGCGGCCCGGCCATCGAGCGCCTCCGCGAGGCGCCCATCGACGATCTGGTGGTCACCGACACGATCCCCATCAGCCAGGAGAAGGTCGCCGCGCTGGACAAGCTCCACGTGCTGTCGGTGGCCGAGCTGGTCGGCGAGGCCATTCACCGGATCCACAACGACGAATCCGTGAGCAGTTTATTCCACATGGACAATGGCCGGGCGTGAGGTGAGTTCCGCACGGCCTTGGAGAGCGAGCCTATGGCGGTGTTGAAGGCGAGCAAGCGAGAGGCATTCGGTACGCGGAAGGTCAAGCCCCTGCGAGCGGCGGGGATGATTCCGGGCATCGTGTACGGCCACGGGGAGCCGCCGCTGCCGATCACCCTCAGCCGACATGACGTGGGCGTGGCCCTGGCGCACGGCGAGCGATTGCTGGAGCTGGACGTGAGCGGGCAGGTGCAGAACGTCCTGGTCAAGGAAGTCCAGTACGACCCCATGGGGCAGGAGATCCTCCACGTGGACCTGGCGAGAGTGGACCTCGACGAGCGCGTGGAGGTGACCGTGCCCGTCGTCCTGCGCGGGACGCCGGCGGGGGCAGCCGACGGCGGCGTGCTCCACCAGGTCAGCGCCCAGGCGACCATCGAGTGCACCGTGCGCGCGATCCCCGAGGACATCCGCGTGTCGGTGGCGGAGATGAAGATCGACGACGTGCTGCAGATGAAGGACCTGCCGCTGCCCGAAGGCGCGGTGCTGGTCGGGGACGGCGAGACCATCGTCGCCACCGTCAGCGTGGTCAAGGAAGAGGTCGAGGCCCCGGCCCCCGCCGAGGTCGCGCCCGCCGGGCCGGAAGTCATCGGCGAGAAGAAAGAAGAAGAGCCGGAAGCGGGCGAGCCGAAGGCCAAGGTCGAGCCCAAGCCCAAGGCCGAGTGAGCGCCTTCCGGTGTGGAATGCCCCGTGCCGCAACCAGACAGCGACATCGCCGCGACGAAGTGCGTGGTCGGCCTGGGCAATCCGGGCCGAGAGTATCGCCGAAGTCGACACAACGTGGGCTTCATGGTCGTCGAGGCCCTGGCCGAGCGCTGGGGCGCGGGCCGGGGGCGTCGGGCCTTCGACGGCCGGCTGCGGGAGGCCCGCCCGACGATCGGCGGCGCCCCGCGGCGGGTGATGCTGCTTCAGCCGCAGACGTACATGAACCGTTCCGGGTCGGCTGCATCGGCGATGGTGCGGTTCTACAAGGCCGACCCGCCCGACGTGCTGCTCGTCCTGGACGACATGGCCTTGCCGCTGGGCCGGCTGCGATTCCGTACCGGCGGCAGCAGCGGTGGGCACCGAGGCCTGGCCGACGTGCTGGCGGCCCTGGGCAGCGAGCAGGTGCCGCGGCTGCGGATCGGCATCGGCGTTGCACCGCCGGGGGTCGACGGGACGGAATACGTGCTGACGGCCTTTGCGGCGGATGAGCGCGAGACGATGGATCAGGCGGTGCGCCAGGCCGCAGCGGCTGTGGAAGAGTGGATCACGTTGGGCATCACCAGCGTGATGGACAAATACAACCGCAAGGGCGATAGCGACACTGCCCTCACCGGGCCGCCGGCGGATGAACCGGCGGACCGGCCAGAAAACGTGGAGAACGGAACTCGAGCATGAGCGCACAGACCCATACGTATGAAGGCATGTTCGTCCTGGGGACCAGCGGGACGGACTTCGAGGCGGCCAGCGAACCGATCCGCAACGTCCTGGGCCGCTACCAGGCCGAGATATTGATGCTGATGTGCTGGGACGAGCGGAGGCTGGCGTACGACATTCACGGCCACAATCGGGGGCTGTACGCCCTGTGCTTCTTTAAGGCCGACCCTTCCCGCGTCGTCGAGATCGAGCACGACTGCCAGCTCGACGAGCGGTTCCTCCGCGTGCTGATCCTCCGGCGCGACCGCTTGACGCCCGAGGAGATCGAGCGCGAGAGGACCTCTACGGAGAGGCCCTCCAGTGCCCCCGAACCGGAGGCCCGCGCCGCCGAAGGCGAGCGCCGCTACGCGTGGCGGGGCCGGCCGCGACGG
>JALHTV010000110.1 GCA_022866005.1 Phycisphaerae bacterium | reverse complement strand
CGTTGCTTTTGCCCTGTGCTTGCGGCACTATCTCGGCCATGGGCAAGCAGCCGGTGCAACATCCGCCGCACACTCCGCGGATCGTCAATCGCAAGGCGCGGCACCACTTCCACGTCCTGGAGGTGGTCGAGTGCGGGTTGGAGCTTTTGGGCAGCGAGGTCAAGAGCCTCCGGGCCGGGTCCATGCAGATCGACGATGCCTACGCCCGCTTCCGCGGGAGCCAGGTATTCCTGGTCGGCTCGACCATCGCGCCCTACGCGCAGGCTAGCTCCCTCCAGCACTCCCCCACGCGCGACCGCAAGCTGCTGCTGCACCGCCGCCAGATCGCCCTGCTCGCCGCCCATGTCGCCCAGAAGGGCCGGACGCTCGTGCCGCTGGTGGTCTACTTCAAGAGGGGCTGGGCCAAGTGCGAGCTGGGCCTGGCCGTCGGCAAGCGGGCCTACGACAAGCGCCAGACCCTGCGCCAGCGGGACCAGCAGCGCGAGATCGACCGCGAGATGCGCCGCCGGCGTCGACCCGAATAGCACCGGCCGGCGGAGGAACCCTCCGAGAGCCCTGCAATGACCTTGCCTGCTTCGAACGTCGTCGCCCTGGCCGGACAGTTATGGCAGGTCTTCTACTTCATCGTCTGTCCCATGCTGCTGCTGGCCGGGATCGGCTACGTCAGCCAGCGGCGGTTGAAGCTGGACCTGCGGACGCTGACGCAGCTCAACTTCAGCCTGGTCGTGCCGGTGATCGTCTACGTCTCCGTGATCACCGCCCAGGTCACGGCCCGGGGCGTGCTGATGGTGGTGATCTTCGCCCTGGCGATGCTCGCGGCCAACGCAGGGGTCACCCGCATCGCCGCGCGGGTGCGGAAGGTCCCCACCGACATGCGCCACTGCATGTTGATGACGACCCTGTTCCACAACTCCGGCAACTATGCCCTGCCGCTTCAGGACCTGGCCTTCCGTTCCGCGAATCTCAGCTCCGAGGCCACGTCGATCCAGGCCTTCTACATGGTGGTCCAGAACGCCGCCAACTTCACCCTCGGCATCCTGCTGGCCGCCTCGGGCCGGCGGGACCGCCACTGGAAGGAAAACCTGCTGCACATCGTTCGCTTCCCGCCGGTCTACGCGCTGGTTCTGGCCATCGCCACGGTGCAGGTGCGCAACGCCCTGGGCACCGAGCAGGCCGCCCGGCTGGCCGAGGCGCTGCGGCCGTTCTGGGACGTCGTCCTGTACATCAAGGGCGCCTTCGTGGCCGTCGCGCTGTACACCCTGGGGGCGCAACTGGCGGCCATCCGTCGGGTGAAGTCCGACTACCCCATCAAGACCAGCGTGGTGCTGCGCCTGCTGGTCGCCCCGATCATTGCCCTGGGGATGGTCTACCTGCTGGACCTCCGCGGGCTGATGGCCCAGGTGCTGCTGATCGCGACGACGACCCCCACGGCCGTGAACACCATGCTGCTGTGCCTGGAGTTCGACAATCACCCCGACTTCGCCGCCCGGGCCGTGCTGTACTCCACGGCCATCAGCCCGCTGACCGTGACAGGGGTGATCTTCCTGGCCCAGGGGACCTTCCTGGCTCGTCTGGAGCTGCGCCCGGCCGATCAGAGCACCCCGGCCGCGGTGACTACCCGCTCCCTGGCCCCGGTCCCCCCGGCGCCCAGTGATCTTGACAACTGCCCCGGTGGTGATATCATCGCACGCCGCTTGGGGGACAAGGAAAGGACGCACCATGCGATACGCCGTAACGCTGCTGGTCCTCAGTGCATTGGCAGTGGTCGGCTGCAAGCCGAAGCCCACCGGTCCGGTCACCACGGTCGAACCGGAACCTACGACGCTGCAACCTATTCCCCCGGCTGAGGCTACCCCGGTGACCTATCCGCCTCCAGCCCGGGAGGAGGCCCCGCCGGGCCCGCGGCGGTTTGAGACGGTCCCGCCGGTCGCTCCCGCGCCCCCGGCCGCCAACACCTATACCGTGCAGAAGGGCGACACGCTGTGGTCCATCGCCCAGAGATTCCTGGGCGACGGCCAGCGCTGGCGCGAGATCGTCGACGTCAACCCCGGCCTGGAACCGGCCAAGCTGAAGGTCGGCCAGGTCATCGTCCTTCCGCCTAAGTAGCCTCACGGCAAGGGCCCCGACGCCCGTGGCCCCGCTGGCCCTGGACACGCCGGTTCGTTACGCCAAAGGCGTAGGAGAGGTCCGCGCGCGCCAGCTCTCCGAGCTGGGCATTGCCACGCTGGGGGACCTGCTGATGTACTTCCCGCGGCGCTTCGACCTGCGCCGCCAGGCCCAGCCCATCGCCACGCTCCGCGGCAATGAGCCGGCGGCCACCGTGGTGGGGCAGGTGCGCGACGTCGAGGAGCGCCGCTTCGGGAGGCGCCCTTGGCTGGCCTGCTGCCTGGACGACGGGACCGGCTACGTGCTGGTCAAGTGGTTCCACGGCGGCTACCTCCGTGACCGCATCAAGCCGGGACTGACCCTGGCGATCAGCGGGAAGGTGTCCGTCTTCCGCGAGGTCCTCCAGTTCATCAACCCCCGCCACGAGATCATCCCCGATGCGGTCTCGGAAACCCTGGCTACCGACGAGCTGCTGCCGGTCTACCCCGCCGGGGCCAAGCTCACCAGCGGCCACATCGCCTTCATCATCCGCCGCGCGCTGCCGGAGGCCATCGAGCTGGTGCCGCGGTGGTTCGAGCCGGCGTACCTCAGCAAGCGCGGGTTGATGGACCGTCCCGCGGCCGTCGCCGCCATGCATCGGCCGGAGGACAAGGAGCAGTGGGCCGCCGCCCGGCGGACGCTGGCCTACGGGGAGTGCCTGCTGATGCAACTGGGGTTGGCCATGATGCACCTTCGGGAGGTTTCGCGCCCGGCCCATGCCCTGCCGCCCAGCCAGGAGATCGACCGCCGGATCCGCGCGAGATTTCCCTTCACGCTCACGGCCGCGCAGGACCGCGTCATCGCCGAGATCGTCGCCGACCTGTCGCGCCAGACCGCGATGAACCGCCTGCTCCAGGGCGACGTGGGCTCGGGCAAGACGGTCGTGGCCCTGTACGCGGCGCTGCTGGCGGTCGCGCGGGGCAAACAGGCCGCCATCATGGCGCCCACGGAGATCCTGGCCAGCCAACATTACGACAAGGTCCAGGCCTACCTGGCCGGCTCGCGGGTGCGGACGGCGCTGCTGGTCGGCGGGCAGGGGCCCTCGCAGCGCCGGGAGATCCTCGCTGGCCTGGCCGAGGGGCGAATCGACATCGTCGTCGGCACGCACGCCCTGCTGGGGGAGGGTGTGCGGTTCGCCCAGCTCGCGCTGGTCGTGGTGGACGAGCAGCACAAGTTCGGCGTCCGCCAGCGGACCGGCATCCGCGGAAAAGGGTTCGCCCCGCATTACCTGGTGATGACCGCCACGCCCATCCCCCGCACGCTGGCCATGACGGTGTTCGGCGACCTGGATGTCTCGGTGCTGGACGCCTCCCCGCCCGGCCGCGGGCAGACGGTCACGCAGTGCCTGGGCGGTGAGCGGATGGAGGAGGTCTTCGGGATGGTGGAGGGTAAGCTGACCGCCGGGCAGCAGGCGTACTTCATCTATCCGCTGGTGGAGGCCTCTGCCAAGCTCCATCTCCAAGCCGCCCGCCAGGCCCACCGCGACCTGGCCGAGGGGCCGCTGGGACGGTTCGGCGTGGGCCTGATCCACGGGCAGATGCCGCCGGCGACCAAGGAGGCGGTCATGCGCGACTTCCGCGCGGGGCGGGTGAAGGTCCTGGCCGCCTCGGTGGTGGTGGAGGTGGGGCTGGACATCCCCGCGGCCAACGTGATGGTCGTGATGCACGCCGAGCGGTTTGGCCTGGCCCAGCTCCATCAGCTTCGCGGGCGCATCGGCCGGGGCAGCGCCGACGCGCTGTGCATCCTGGTCGCCTCGCCCAACAGCCCCGCCGCCCGGCGCCGCCTGGAGACCCTGGGGCGGACCCACGACGGCTTTGAGATCGCCGAGGAGGACCTGCGCCTCCGCGGGCCGGGGGAGATCTTCAGCGTCCGCCAGCACGGCCTGCCGGAGCTGAAGGTGGCTGACCTGATCGACGACTTCGACCTGCTGCGCCTCGCGCGGCGCGACGCCTTCGACATCATCAAGGAAGACCCCCACCTGGACGCCCCGCACCATCAGCAGCTCCGCCGCGAACTTCTGAGTGCCTACGGTGACCGCCTGGACCTGGCCGCCGGGGCATAGAAGGCCGAACCGGAACAAGCTAACTAGGAGAAAGCCCATGACCGTACGGCTGATGACGCTGGCAGCGCTGGCTGCGATCGCCCTTGGCGCTACGGGAGAAGGCAACGTCGATCCGTATCGCAAGGTGCTGGACCCGATGGTGGCGGCCATCAACTCAGGCGACTATGAGGCGATACGGAAAGACTTCAACGCCCAGATGGCCGACGCCTTGTCGTTGGAGCAGACACGGGAGTCCTTCAGCGGCCTGAGGGCGCAGTACGGGAAGATCACCAAGGTCGGCCCGGGCAGGCGGGAGTTCCCCGCCATGGTCTTTCCGGCGCAATTCGAGCGCGGCCGGCTGAACATCAAGCTCGTCCTGGACGGGCAGGGCAAGGTGGCGGGCCTGTGGTTCCTGCCTGCCCCGCCGGAGATCCCCGTGCCGCAGAAGCACCAGGCCACGCTTCACCTGCCGTTCCAAGGTGACTGGAATGTCCTCTGGGGCGGCGACACGGCTGAGCAGAACCAGCATCACGAGGTGCCGAATCAGCGGTACGCCTTTGACTTCATTGCCGTGGGGGCGGACGGGTCTGACCACCGCGGCACCGGGGACAAGAACGAGGACTTCTACGCCTTCGGGAAAGAGATCCTCAGTCCGGCGGAGGGGGTCGTCACGGATGTCATCAACGGCGTTCGCGACAACACCCCCGGCTCGATGAACCCTTATTCGGCCCTGGGCAACGCGGTGATCATCCAGCACGGGGAGCACGAGTTCTCGGTCCTGGCGCACCTGAAGCTGAATAGCATCACCGTGAAGGTCGGCCAGAAGCTCACCGCCGGGCAGGTGATCGGCCTGTGCGGCAACAGCGGCAACTCCTCCCAGCCACACCTGCACTACCATCTCCAGAACACGCCCATCATCCAGGACGGTACGGGGATCAAGTGCCTCTTCGACGGGGTGTCGGTCCGCAAGGACGGCACGCACCAGACCCAGGGGCGCTACTCGCCCGTTCGAGGGGACATCGTCAGCCCCGCCGGCGGCCAAGAGGAACCGGCCGGCACCGCGATGCCCACCTCCGCCCCGGTGGGACCGGCCCGCCCCGCAGCGCAGCCGGGGCCTAGCTACCGGTAACAGCCCGCGCCCCGGCCGACATCGACCTGGAGCGCGAGCGGACGATCACCGTCATGGCCTCGACGGCCAGCAGTGGGGCGGAGCAGGTGTGAGGGGTTCCGAGATGCGCCCAGGGCGCGAGCACTGGCCTGGGCCTTACAGCTCCACCTTGCTGGTGGGTTCGTCCGCGCTGACGATCCGCCAGCCGGCAGGGCGCTTGACCCAGCGCACGTCCCACGCCAGGCCCACCTTGCCCTCCACCAGCGTGATGATCGTGCTCAGGTGCATGGTGGCCTCGGTGTCCTCGACGGTCACCTCCACCCGCGTGAAGCCCACCTTCTTGATGGGGTAGGCCTTCAGCGTCGCTCGGCCCGCCTCCAGCAGGCCGGCCTTGGATTCGCCGAAGCCGCGGTAGTCGTCGTCCAGGAACTCCTCGGCCGCCGCCACGCTGCCGGCCTCGGCGTCGCGAGCGATCCGCTCGGTGGCGCGGATAATCTGCTCGCGGTCGGTCACCGCCCAGGTCGCCAGTGCCCACACAGCCACCGCCAGCAGCGGCGGCACCACCAGGGCCGACGACCACCGCCGGGCGCGCGTCTCGTGCCAGATCACCGCCAGCACCAGCTCCGCAAAGCCCAGCGCGATGTAGACGTACAACGGGTCCTCGAGAAACGCTCGTTCCGGGCCTTCCATGCCTGCATTCTAACCGGCGCGGGCGGTGAGTCCACACCGAATCGCCGCCGCAACGCACTGGGACCTGGGCGCATCCCCCGCCTGACGGCGGGGGCTTCCCCTGGACCCGGGTGAGGACGCGGAAGCCCCGTGCGTCAGCACGGGGATGGGCTTGTTCTGTTCCGCCGGTCTCCAAAACGCTTGTCCCCGGGGCACCCCGCGCGCATACTACCGGCGGGCTGCGCGAGGCAGGCCCGCGGGAGGCCGTTCATGATGGGGTTGTGCGAGTCGGTCTGGGGCTGCACCGGGCACTCGGCGCGCAGCGCCGCGAGGGCGGCATGATCGCCAAGGTCCACAGTTCGATCCTCCAGGGCATCGATGCCACCCGCCTTCGCCCACGGGCTACGGCGGGCTTATCGGCTACGGGAGGGAGACGGCCCACGGATGATCGCTAAAGTCCATTCATCCATTCTGCAAGGCATAGATGCGGTCGGTTGCGAGGTCGAGGCCGACGTCGCCTTCGGCGGCATGGGCGAGGTGAAGCTGGTGGGCCTGGCGGAGGCGGCCGTGAAGGAGTCGGTCTCGCGGATTCAGGCGGCCCTGCGGAACAGCGGCTACCGCTGGCCGGGGCCCAAGGTCACCATCAATCTCGCCCCGGCTGACGTGCGGAAGGAATCCGCCGCCTTCGACCTGCCGATTGCCCTGGCCGTGGCCATGGCCGGGGGGCTGTTCGCCAGCGACAAGGCCGGCGACTACCTGGTGCTCGGTGAGCTGGCGCTGGACGGGCGGGTGCGGGCAGTCAAGGGGGCGCTCGCGTCGGCGATGCTGGCTGCCCAGCAGGGCCGACGCGGCGTCATTGTCCCGGCCGACAACGCCGCCGAGGCCGCCGTCGTCGAGGACCTCGACGTGGTCGCCGTCTCCAGCCTCACCGAGGCGGTGGGCTTCCTGACCGACCAGCTCCCCATCGCGCCGACGGCCGTGAACCTGGAGGAGGTCTTCGTCGTCGCCGGCCGCTACGACGCGGACTTCGCCGACGTGCGCGGGCAGGAGTCGGCCAAGCGCGCCCTGGTTGTCGCGGCCGCGGGGCACCACAACATCCTCATGATCGGCCCGCCCGGCAGCGGCAAGACGATGCTCGCCAAGCGCCTCCCCACGATCCTGCCACCGCTGACGGCGGCCGAGTCGCTGGAGACCACGCGGGTGTATTCCTCGCGCGGGCTGCTGGGGCCGGGGCAGAGCCTCATGGCCGTGCGGCCGGTGCGGGCGCCGCATCATTCCAGCAGCCCGGCGGCCTTGGTGGGCGGCGGGGCGATCCCCCAGCCCGGTGAGATCAGCCTGGCGCACCACGGCGTGCTGTTCCTGGATGAGTTCCCCGAGTTCGCCCGCACGACGCTGGAGATGATTCGCCAGCCGCTGGAGGACGGCTACGTGACCATCCCGCGTGTGCATAGCACGTTGAAGTTTCCGGCGGTGATCATGCTGGTGGCGGCGATGAACCCCTGCCCCTGCGGCTACTTCACCGACCCGCGGCGGCCGTGCAAGTGCAGCCCGCTGGCGATTGAGCGGTACCTCTCGCGGATCTCCGGGCCCCTCATCGACCGTATCGACATCCACATCGAGGTCCCGCCGGTGCCGTGGCGCCAGCTTCGCAGCCCGTCCGACGCCGCCGGGCGCGCGATCGAGGGGCTGACCAGCGAGCAGATGCGCGCGCAGGTGGTCGCCGCCCGCGCCATCCAGCGCCGCCGCTTCGCCGGATCCGCGAGGGCGGAAAAAGCACCGGATTCCGCCGGCGATTCCGCCAAGGGGCTGGGCAATCCGCAATCCGGCTTCGCCAAGGCTACGCCGGACAGGTCCTCAATCTGCAATCCGCAATCGAGTAGCACGACCACCAACGGCACGATGTCCTCGCGCCAGGTGCGGCAGTTCTGCAAACTGGACGCCGCCGGCGAGGCCCTGCTCAAGCAGGCCATGACCGAGCTGGGCCTGTCGGCCCGCGCCCACGACAAGGTCCTCCGCATCGCCCGCACCATCGCCGACCTGGAGGCCGCCGAGTCCATCACTCCCCACCACTTGGCCGAGGCGATACAATACCGACGACTAGACCGCAGGCTGTAGACTGGTGGCGCCCTGCTGTCGGAGAAAGGAACGCTGAATGCTCTACTTCAAGGCGATGATGTTGCAGTACCTGGTGACGGTGGGCTGGGCGGTGGCGGCGGCGGTGTCGATGGGCATCGGCCTGGCGATTGCGCTGAAGGTGTTCACGCTGCTGACGCCCAAGATCGACGAGGTGGAAGAGCTCCGCAAAGGCAACATCGCCGTGGCGGTGGTGCTGGCGACGGTGGTGCTGGCGATGGCTATCGTGGTGGCCTTGACGATCATGCCCGAGTCGGCCGCGCCGCAGGCTGCCGGGCCCCCGGCTGCGGGCCGCGTGGGCCCAGCCAGCCGCCCTGCGACCTGTCCGGCCATGCTGCCGGGCGGGCCTTGCCCCTGCTGCGGGCAGCGAGTGATGCAGCCGGCGCCGCCGCAGGGCCCTCCAGCGGCCGGTTCGGCCCAACCCCATCCGGGAGCGGCGCGATGAGGACCCTAGGCTGTTTGACCATCATCGTGCTGGTGGGCGTGGGCATCTTCCTGCTGGCCGGCTCGCAGGACATGACCGAGGCCGAGCGCGCCCAGTGGGTGGGCGAGAAGGCCCATCGCGGCTGGAGCAAGGCCCGCCAGCTCCTCCAGCAGGCCCGGGAGGGCTGGCAGTCCGGCGAGCAAGCCCCCGCCGACTCCCCCGACCGCTGACCCGCACGCTGGCCGCGCAGCAAAACGGGCCGGTGCAAGCGCACGGACCCCGCTGTTGCCCGCAGATCATGGCCACCCCACCAATACCCCCAAGGGGAGTCGCCCTCCTTCGCTAAAGCTACGGAGGGTTTTCACCAGGGCCATCTGCCGCCGCTGAATCCGCCGAAGCTTCCAGCCTTCGCAGCCGAAGCGGCTGCTTCGGCGGAGTAGGCTCAGCGAAGGCGGATACCCCCAAGGGGAGTCGAACCCTTATGCGCTTCTGAAAAACGAGGCGTTTTCCCGAACGGACGTATCATCGTGGCCAATCTGAATCGGCCAGGAGTGCCACGATGCCGCTGGGAAATCGACCCCTTGTAAATCGCAATGCCCGGGCGGGGTATCGACAAGGCCAGACGGCGGAGGATGCCTGCCCCGTTCCCAGCGGCGCACGATCTCCGTTCGTCAATGCCAACGGCCGGGGCAGCGGCGGAGCCGCTGCTCTGGCCGTCTCTGTTCTGCAACCGACGTGGGTCGCCTGTGCGCACAGCCAATCCCTCCATCGCGACCCGTCCCTGGGATCATCTCGCCCCATCGAGTCGCCTTCGGCGACCCGAGGCGCGCATTCTACCGCGCCTATGCCGGTTTGTCCATCACAAATGGCCTGCGCCGGGGTCGGCAAGGCTTCCCTCCGGCCCCCGACCCCGGCGCCTCCGATAGTGCAGGAGTTGTCATGAGCACGGAACTCCGGCGACCCGTCGTGCGGCAGACCGTCAGGTTGCGCCACGGCGGGCAGCCCCTGATCGTCACACTGGAGCCGGGAGACACGATCAGTTTCCGAGCCAAGGGCCGCCGGCACATGGACCGCACCACCCTGGAGGCCTGCTTCTGGCTGGCCGCCAAGGCCAGCGCCCGCGACGAGGCCCGGCTACGGGCCATGGCGCGGGCTGAAAGGCGCCACCGATGACGACGCCCAGACCGTCCCGGCTGATAGCCCCCATGCTTGTGATGCTCAGCACCCTCTTCGCCGCGGTGGTTCTCCTGATCGCATTCCTCGTCATGCCCAATGGCCGATGTGTCGGGACCGCCGACCAGGGCCGCGCCAGCGCGCAGTCCGCCGGCGGGCGGATCGCCGATGCCCCGGTGCCCACCCCCCCACCGAGCGAGGCATTCGCGCGGGTGCGCGGTTGGCAGGATGCCAATCGCGCGCCCGTACCCGGCGATCTTTTGACTACCACGGTCCCGACCTCACCGGACCCGGAACCTATACCGCTGGAATCTCTGGCCGTCGAACCGGATGCCCGACTGCTCGATGCGATCCGCCGGCAAGAAAGCTCCGGCGGCCGCTATCTCTGGGGCGATGGGGGCCGGGGTCTCGGCGCCTATCACCTATCCCGCAGGTTCTGGGCCGACGGCTGCAAGGCGTTGGGCGTGGACTGGGATTACGACACCTGCGTCTGGGATGAGGGCTATTGCCGCCAAGTCATCCGGGGTTGGTGGAAACTCTACGGCGCCGCCACCGATGAGCAAAAGGCCCGTCGCATGAACGGCGGCCCGGCCGGGGACTACATTACGGCCGCGGAGTTCGTCGATCCTGGCAAGCTCGCCCGCGCCCAAGCCCGCCTCCGAGCGACTGCGGAACACTGGCGGAAGGTCAAGGCCTTTCTGGAGGAGTCGCCGACCCTACTCCGCCGAAGCGGCTGCGAAGGCTGGACGCTCCATAGCCTTGGCGACGGAGGGGCCCCATGAAAGGCGTGAACTACGAGCCCATCCCCCTGGAGATGCGACTGACGGTCAAAGGCTTTTCTGACTTCTGCAAGACCTGTCGCCGCTTCACGCGCCGGGGCGGCGGCTGCCCAGGCATGGCGGCCAGGGAGCAACCCGTCTGCCACACCGACTTCGGCCGCGATGCCCAGTTCCCTCTGCCAGTGCCTGCGTACCGGACAGGCAGGCCGGAAGCCTCTTCGCCCAAGCCATGAACATCATCGTCACCACGCCCAAGACCCAGATCCCCGCCGCCGCCGCCGAGGCCAGGGACTGCATCCTGGCCGGCGGGGGACGGTACTTCCGACGCTTCCCCAGCCGCCATGCCCCCGGCAAGTTGAATATCGGCGATCGGGTCTACTACGTGGAGGACGGTTTTGTCCGCGGCTACGCCCTAATCTGCGAACTCCGCTGGTCCGACGGCGGCGAAATCTGCCAGACGACCGGGCGCCGCTGGCCGCCGGGCTACTACGTTTTTCTGGACGTCCGCACCTGGAAGTGGATCGCCCCGATCCCTCTGCGGGGCTTTCAGGGCTTCAAGTACGTCACGCGCGACTTCGACCGCCAGGTCCGCATCATCGGGGATTGGCTGGCCCCCAAACCGGCCACGCCCGCGCTAGTGGGGGCCAGGGAGAGCGCATGACGGCCGAGCATCCCATGCCTCCGGAACAGGCCCCATCGGCCACGCCATCGGCCACCGACCTGGACCGCCTGGTCGACGAGCTGGCCGCGGCGTATCAGGGCCTTGGGGAAGCGCAACGGGTCTACCACGCGGCGAAGGATCGGACCAAGGAACTGCGGGCAGGCTTGGGCGAGGCCCAGGGGCGTCTCCAGCAAGCCGCCGGCCACCTGCTGGAGGCCAAGAAGGTGGATATGCCCCTGTTCGGCGGCCCCGGCGCGGCTGCAACGGGGGGCGAGGCGCCGTCGCCGGAGACTGATGGAACCCCACCGATGACTAGACCGCCGCAAGCCCCAGGAGATCGTCATGGACGAGGCCGCCGCGAATAGATGCCGCGTGCCCGGCTGCCATCGCAAGCCCACGAGCCGGGGAATCTGCCAACATTGCGTGGGCGTCCTGCGCGATGGCGGCCGGAACGCCGCGGCCGTCCGGCGATCCCAACTCCCCAGCCGGCGGGGCAACGGCCGGCCCCCCGGGTCGGAAAACATCCAGCGACAAGAGGCGCCCGGGCGATCTGTGCCGATCCCGGTGCTGGCCGGGGCGGTGCGGAAACTCATCGAGGCCCTGGGCATGGCACCCAATGTCACAATCCTCTGCGGGGAGCAGGTGACCTTCCATGCGAGCGAGAGGCTCTCCGGGGCGTTGCCGTCTCTGGGACGCCGACCGGCCGACGAGATCGCCCCGGAGTACCTGATCCAGATCACCCAGTTGAAGGTGTGAGCAGACACGAGCACGGATGAGCGGACCCATCCCATCATTGCCGCAACGGTTGCCCTGGCCGGGCGTGCACCTGCACTTTGTGGCGTGCTCCTGCCGCGGGACGGGGCGGGCGTGCGAGGGCAAGGGCAGCAAAACCGTCGCGGTCAGTTACGATCGCTGGATCGAGGCGGGGCGCCCGACGACGGCGGATGAATACCTGGTCCGCACACGCGGATTGGCGAACACCACGGCCCGCCCGCCGGGCGTGGGCCTCTGAAGGATCAACACCAGCCAAGGAGACAGACATGATCAGCCTGGGAAGCAGAGTCCGCGACACGATCACGGGCTTCACCGGGATCGCCGTCGGCCGGACCGAATGGATGTGGGGCTACGTGAGATACGCCGTCGAGCCCAAGGGCCTGAGGGACGGCAAGCCCGTCGATGCCCAGTGGTTCGACGAGCCGCGCCTGGTGGTGCTTGCGGCCAAGCGCGTGCCCTCTCGCCCCACGGGCGGCCCCCAGGCAGATCCGCGCCTCAGCCGGGCCATGAGGTAGACAGCGATGACCAAGCAGGAATTGACCGCCCAGGTGATCGCGATCGTGGCCGAGCAACTCGACCGCCCCGTGGAGGCTATCACGCCAGCCAGCCGGTTCGTCGAGGACCTGGAGGCCGACAGCCTCGACACCATCGAGCTGATCATGGAATTCGAGGACCGCTTCGAGGTTAGGCTCCCGGACGAGGACGCCGAGAAGATCGACACGGTCCAGCAGGCCGTGGACTACCTGGCCGCCAAGCTGGAGATCGCCAATGCCTGAGCAGAACGGCAAGTGCCTGAAGTGCGGAACCGTGCACCCGTTCCAGAGTGTCGAACGTCTCCCCAGCCGAACCTTCACCCTGGCGGATTGGGATAAGGTCCACTGTCTCCAGGCCCAGCTTGCCCGCGAGCGCGAAGTTAACAAGGTGGCGATAGAGGCCGCGATTAATGAGGCCGCGCCGATGATCGTCCGCCGGTTGAGTGGCGGGTACTCCGACCCCCAGGCAACGGGGCTCGATCTCGTTGAAGTGGCGGCGGTGCGCAGGATTCTCCGCACCGTCCTGAAACTGCCGAAGCAGGCGGGAGTGGCCAGTGGCTAAGCCGCATCGGGTCCGCCGTCGCCGCACCAAGGGCTGGCGGATGCCGCCAAACACGGTCTACGTCGGCGCTCCCACGCGATACAGCAACATCTTCCCGTGGCGCCGCCTGACCCGCAGCACGGCCGTGAGGATGTATCGCCGGTGGCTCAAGAGGCGGATCCCACTCCGAGATATGCTCCGGTTGGTGGGCCGAAGCGGGATCAAGTTGCTGGCCGTCGAGTGTCTGCGCCAGGATCTCCTGCGCCGGGAGATCCCCAAGCTCCGGGGCAAGAACCTCTGCTGCTGGTGCCCCCTGGATCAGCCCTGCCATGCGGACGTCCTCCTGGAGATCGCCAATTGCTAGGGCGTACTACAATGAGATCGACGCCTACGCCGCCGGTTGGTTGCGGAACCTCATCGGCGCCGGCCTCATCGCGCCCGGTGACGTTGATCAGCGGGCCATCCAGGACGTCCAGCCCGACGACCTGCGCGGGTATGCCCAGTGCCACTTCTTTGCCGGGATCGGCGGCTGGTCCCTCGCCCTGCGCCTTGCCGGATGGCCAGATGACCGGCCTGTTTGGACCGGCTCCTGCCCCTGCCAGCCGTTCTCGTCGGCCGGGAAGCGCCTCGGCGACAAAGACCCCCGCCACCTGTGGCCCCAGTTCCGTCAGCTCATCTGCCTCTGTGATCCTCCAGTCGTCTTTGGAGAGCAGGTTGCATCAAAGGCTGCCTCTGCCTGGCTTGACCATGCCTTTGATGACTTGGAATGCATGGACTACGCCTGCGGCACGGCAGTTATCCCGGCTTGTAGCGTCGCGGCTCCCATGCTTCGGTATCGAATCTTCTTTGTTGCCAACCGTGCGAGCGTCCAAACGCGGGCCGCGCAACCCGATCACAGCAGCACGCAGTCTCGCAAAGAAAGGGCGCAAGGCCAAGAACCGCATCGAGGATTATCTGGTGATTCTTGTGGGGCGCACTGGATATCCGAACCCAACGTACCTGTTGTGGTTGATGGGTTTCCCCGCATCGTGGATCAGATCAGCGCCGCAGGCAATGCCATCGTCCCGCAAGTCGCGGCGGAGTTCATAGGAGCGTACATGGAGATCGCCGATGCCTGAGATGCGGGCACTGCCCGAAACGGCCGTGTTCAACGCCGTGCGCCGCTGGCTCAAGGGCCTGGGCTTCAAGGTCTACGCCGAGGTGTTCTGCCTCCGCCGGATCGACGTTGTTGCCACCCGACCGCGCTGGGTCATGCCGTTGATCGTGGAAGTCAAGACGCGGTTCACCCGGCAACTTCTCTATCAAGGCGCGATCTGCCAACTTCTTACACCGCACGTCTTTGTCGCCGCAAGTACTCAGCCCAGCCTACGGACATTAGCGAAGTGTCGGCAGCACGGCCTGGGCATCTTGCACGTTAACACGGGCATCGAGGTTCTTCTGTGGCCGGAGAATCGCATCAAGCCGTTCGCGCCCCATGTCGAGCAACTCTTCACATGTCTGCGCAGTTTGCGGCAGGCCCGCCCCGGGGAGGGCGGCGTGCCTACCCTGCCGGGGACCGGGCCGGCCCAGGCCGTGTCAAAGATGCTCTGGCGGTTTTTCGCTGATCGGCCGGAGCGGACCTGGAGGGAAGCCTATCAACTGGTGCCCAACCACTACGTCAACTACCGCAGCATGCAGAATGCCCAGCGCCGGTTCAACGTGAGGGAAGCATGAGCGCCACCAACATCGAATGGGCCAAGAAGGTGTGGAACCCGGTGACGGGTTGCACGCCGGTGAGCCGGGGCTGCGATCACTGCTACGCCCGGCGGTTCGCCCGGCGACTGGCTGGCCGGTTCGGCTATCCTTACCGCCGCCCATTCTGGCCGACGGTCCATGCCGATCGCATCAGCGCCCCCCTCCGCTGGCGCCAGGGGCAGATCGTGTTCGTGGATTCGATGGGCGACTTATTTCACCCGACCCTCTGGGGTTGGAGGGCTCCTGGCCGGTGGGACACCTGGCATTACTTGCTGGAGATCGCGCATACGATGCGCCTGGCTCGCCAGCACCGTTTCATCATCCTCACCAAACGAGCGGAAGTGATGGCGGACCTCTGGCCGCGGGTTCTAAGCAAGCTGAATGTCCAGGGTCCTCTCCCAAACGTCTGGCTCGGCGTCTCCGTCGAGGACCAGGCCACGGCTGAGGACCGGATTCCCCTGTTGCTCCAGGTCCCCGCGGCCATCCGCGTGGTCAGCATCGAGCCGATGCTCGGGCCAGTGAAGCTCCGGCATGACTGGCTCGGGTACACCAAGGCCACCGGCAACTTCAGAACGCATGAGGGCAGGCGACAGGTGGAGATGGCCTTTGATAGCAGCACGCCGCGCATCGACTGGGTGATCTGCGGCGGAGAGACGGGACCTGGCGCGAGGCCGATGCACCCCGACTGGGTGCGCAAGGTCCGCGACGACTGCGCCGCCGCTGGTGTGCCGTTCTTCTTCAAGTCTTGGGGCGAGTTCGCTCCGCGAGAACGTGCGACAGAAATCTACGGCCCCGATTACGACCCAGAGAAGATTGTCTTGATGGCCAGCGTCGGCAAGAGGCGTGCCGGGCGCATTCTCGACGGCCGGACCCACGACGAGGTTCCTGAATGTCTCAATGTCTAACCGACCTCCGTCCTGTTCCCCGGCTCACCGCCCATCAGGAGGCGTCCTGGGCCCGTTGCCGCGCGGCGAGGCTCAAGGCGGCGAAACCGCGAGGCGCCGTGTCGATTCGGATCCGTGGGGGCACGCGCCGCCCCATGATCAAAGTGGCCACGGACCGGGGACATAAGAATTGGATCGAGCTGGACCGGCTGGTCTGGGAGCGGGCGCACGGGAGGATCCCGGGAGGCTTTATCGTGGACCACCTCAATGGCGATGCCAAAGACTGCCGTCTGGAAAACCTGAGGCTACTGATCCGCCGCGAGGCGTTCGCGGCCCATTTGGCGTCCATGGCGCCCGGGGCGATGAAGGCAGTGAGGCGAAGCGTTGGGCTACGCGCAACGACGCGATGGCTCAAAGACGCCCGGGCAGCGCGGCGCCTAAATCTGGTCCGACGGAGGCGCCTGGGGTTGCCTCTGCTGGGCGACCGACGGCTGGACGGCCACCCGGCTACGGCACGGGCCGCCGGCGTGACGAGCACAGAGGACGAATTTCCAGCGGGGGAGGCCCTGGCATGAAAAGCATCATCGTGATCCTGGCGCTGGCGATGATCGGACTGCTGGCACTGGTCCTGCGCCGCCCTCCCCCGCACCGGCGCGGCCGATGGACCTGGAGGGATGATCCGTGAACCGCCCTGATCGAGCGCCGCTGACCTGCAGCGTCTGCGGACTCCCGTGCAAGAGCGTCCACGGCCTCCGTGTCCATTCTGCACATGCCCACCCGGATGTGCCAGTCGACCTGCCGCC
Organism: Phycisphaerae bacterium; assembly: GCA_022866005.1. Lineage (GTDB taxonomy): Bacteria > Planctomycetota > Phycisphaerae > SM23-33 > SM23-33 > JALHTV01. Next base: position 1,657 of record JALHTV010000110.1, on the reverse strand, counting down.
TTCAGTGCACCGTGCGGTCCGACGATACGTCGGCCACATGCAAGCCCCATGTTCCAAGCCGGGTAGCGGGATCACGTCGATTGAGCTGAGCGTGCCCGGACAGGAGAGCATACGGATCACCGCCGATGGCGTGGAGGCTGTCGCCATTCCCCATGAGGATCCTGATGCCCCGCCAAGCTGACAGGATGCAGGATATGCCCATCAAGGCCTTGGCGCCGTGGTTCGGCGGCAAGCGGAACCTCGCGCCCCTGATCGTGGCCGAGTTGGGGCCGCACCGCTGTTACTGGGAACCCTTCTGCGGGTCGATGGCCGTGCTCCTGGCCAAGCCGCCGGCCACGATGGAGACGGTGAACGATCTGCATGCCGGTCTCATCAACCTGGCCCGCGTGGTTCGGGACAGCAAGGCGGGCGCTCAACTCTACCGGCGCCTGCGCCGGACATGGATGTCGGAGGATCTGTTCCGGGAGGCCGATGACTTCTGCCGGGCCGCGGAGAGGTTCGGATCATACAGCAGCCCGAGATTGGACGAGCAGGCGGTCAACCGGGCCTACTGCTACTTCCTGGTGAGTTGGCTGGGGCGGAACGGCTCCAGCGGCATAGCCATGAACTCCAAGGGCACGTTTTGCGTCCGCTACACGGCCAAGGGCGGCCACGCGGCCAAGCGGTTTCATTCGGCGATTGACAGCATCCCCGCCTGGCGGCGACGGATGCGGAAAGTGGCGATCCTGAACCGGGACGGCTTCGATCTATTGGAGCGGATCGAGGACGCCCCGGGGACGGCCATCTACGTGGATCCGCCATACCTGGTCAAGGGGACCAACTACCTGCACGATTTCGCCGAGGCCGACCACGCGCGGCTTGCGGCTCTGCTCGCCCGCTTCAGCAAGGCCCGCGTGGTCATCAGTTACTACGATCATCCCCTCCTGGCGGAACTGTATCCCGGATGGACCGTCGTGCGAATCCCAGTGAGCAGGGCCCTGGCACATGGCGGGAAGCGCGGGGCGAACCAATCGCGCGCGGTGGAATGCCTGCTACTGAACGGCCCCAGTTACACCCAGGCCGCCGACGCCCCGCTCCTGGCTGGCCAGACGGAGTCCCTTTGATGGACTGCGCCAACTACTACGATGACAAGTTCTACGCCACCCGCGAACGCTACCGGAAGGTCTACCGCCGGTTCGCCCAGTGGATTCAGCACCGCTACCATCCCGCCACCGTCATCGAGTTGGGCAGCGGGGCCGGATATCTGCTGAGCGGCTTCGACCGGAGGGTCCGCGTGCTGGGGGTCGAGGGCTCGCCTGCGGCCTTCGCCCACATCCCGCCCGGCATCCCGACGGTGCATGCCGAGCTGGAGGAGTGGATCCGGGAGCCCGGAAGAGCGATAGCTTGGGGCCAGTTCGATCTGGCCGCCTGTGTCGAAGTCGCCGAGCATCTGCGGGCGGAATTCGCCGATGGCCTGGTCGGCCTGCTGACGGACTTGAGCGATACGGTCTTCTTTACGGCCGCCCCGGGCGGAGGGCCCCAGATCGGCCACATCAACCCCCAACCCAAAGACTACTGGATCGCCCGATTCGCGGACCGCGGCTACCGCCACGGACCGGAGGCCGTCGCGGACTTCCAGGCGGCTTGTCGGCCGGCAGGCTGCGCGTGGGTCGTGGAT
>JALHTV010000109.1 GCA_022866005.1 Phycisphaerae bacterium | reverse complement strand
GCACAACGAACACAGGAAGCCAGAAATTCAACTTAAGGCTGACGTCAAACACGGCGTAGCTTACTAACAGTATTAAAATCGTGGATATGACCGAAAGCAGGAACTGGTATAGAACGTTCGACAGTATCCAGTCGGTATGGGTGATGGGCGTGGTGGACAGCTTCCGGATGACACCCTTCTGCCGCAGCTCCGTGTTCAGGTTCACCGTGCCGAAGAGGCTCGCCGTCATCACCGCCATCGCGATGATGCCCGGGATGAAGAACTCGATGAACCGGTACTCCTTCGCGAGGATCGATGCCTCGGCCGACCGGATGAACGGCGGCTTCCCGGACATCCTCTGGTTTATCCCGGCGAACAGCGATTTCAGGATTTCCATCTTCGCGGCCACCGAAGTGGAGCTGGGGTCGTAGATGAACGTTAAGGTAACCGATGCGTCGAGATCGTTGCGCTTCATCCTCTGAAGGAGGGATCCCTCGTAGCCTTCGGGAAGAACGAGGACAAGGTTCAGCTTGTTGTTCTTGGCGTACTGCGTGGCGTTGCTGGCAGGATCGACCTTGGTGATCCTGAACTTCCCGTCGAGTTCGAGGGTCTCGACGAGCTGCGCCGAGGCATTCGTGTGGTCGAGGTCCTGCACGTACAGATGAAAACTCACCTTTTCCCGGTCCATGAAAATGGTGCCGAACACGAGGATCAGTATGATCGGGAACGCCATCGTGAAGAACATGGCGGTCCTCTCGCGGTAAAAGCTCTTGATGCTCACGACGAGATTCGCGCCGACGACGCGCGGGTTCATTCCGCCCCCCTTCCCGCGGCGGGGCCTTCGCGGAGCGCCTCGCCGGTGAGCTTGAGGAAGACCTCTTCGAGGTTGGGCTTGCGAACGTCCAGGCCGTGAAACGACGCCCCGGCCTCCTTGATGGCGTTCAGCATCTTCCGGATGTCGTCCGTGTTCTCCACCCTGACCTTGATGTCATTGTGGTAGTCATGGACCGGCTCGAAGCCCATTTCCCGGACGATTTCAAAGGCTTTTTCATCGGCGGACTGTAGCGTGAGGACCAGGTGATTCGCGTTGTTTTCTATGAGCTCCGCGGGGGAGCCCTTCGCGATGATCTTTCCCTTCGAGATGATTGCGACCGTGTCCGCGAGAAGCTCGGCCTCCTCCATGTAGTGCGTGGTGAGAAATACCGTCGTCCCCTTCTTCTTCAGACCCAGCAGGACGTCCCACACCTCGCGCCTTGCCCGGGGGTCGAGCCCGGTCGTCGGCTCGTCGAGGAACACGACCTCCGGGTCGTTCACGAGCGCAATCGCGATTCCAAGGCGCTGCTGCAACCCCCCGGAGAGGTTCTTGTACTGCTCTTTGGTTTTGTCCTTCAGGTTCACGAGCTCTATCAGTCCGTCGACATCGGTGTTCCTGCGGTGGAAGAGCCGCGAGTAGTACTGCAAGGTCTCCCGGACCGTTATCTTGTCGAACGAGTTGAACCCCTGTGGGAGTACGCCGATGCGGGGAACGATGTCGTGCTTTTTCTTCGTGACATCCATCCCCAGAAGGCTCACTTTTCCCGACGTGGGCGTGCGGATCGTATCGATGATCTCGACGGTCGTGGTCTTGCCGGCCCCGTTCGGGCCCAGAAGGGCGAACACTTCGCTTTTCCCGACGTTGAACGATATGTCGTCGACCGCCAGCAGATCCCCGTAACGCTTCGTCAGTTTCTCGACTTCGATTACGTGTTCAGCGCGGTTCGTCATCGACCGGCGGCTCATTTCCATCTTGCTGCAGTTTGGCCAGTTCGTCGGCCACGGCGCTGACGGTGGCGCGGATTTGCGCCTCGCTGTGATTCGTGGTGATGAAGAAGCGCAGGCGGGCGGAGCGGTCGGGCACTGCCGGGGGCAGAATCGGGTGGACATTGATGCCGCGGTCGAACAAGGCGCGCGACAGGCGCAAGGCCTTGACCGAGCTTCTGACGATGACCGGGACCACGGGCGTGCCGCCCGCCGAACCGGTGTCCAGGCCGCGCTCCCTGGTCAGTTTCAGGAACAGCGTCGCCAACTCGCGCAGCCGGGCCACGCGCCATGGCTCGCGCTGGAGGATCGTAAGGGCGGCCAGGGCCGCAGCGGCGCTGGGAGGAGAGAGGCCGACGCTGTAGACGAACCCCGGGGCGGTGTACTTGAGGTACTCGACAAGCTCGGTCGAGCCTGCGATATAGCCGCCGCAACTTGCCAACGACTTGGAGAGCGTGCCCATCCACAGGTCGACATCGGAGCGGGCCACGCCCCAGTGCTCGCCGAGGCCCCGGCCGGTCCCCCCAATGGTGCCCAGCGAATGCGCTTCATCGACCAGAAGCAGCGTCTTGTGCTTTTTCCTGAGTTCCAGGAAGCGTGGCAGTTCGGGGAAGTCGCCATCCATGCTGTACACGCCCTCGATGGCGATCAGCACGCGGCGATAGCGGTGGCGTACTTCGGACAACAGGATGTCGAGGGACTGCCAGTCGTTATGGGCAAAGGCGCGATGCGAAGCGCCGGCAAGCATGGCGCCCTGGACGATCGAATTGTGGGCCAGAATGTCGTGGAGGATCAGATCTTCCGGCCCCAGCAGGTGGCCGATGGTGGTGACGTTGGTGGCATGGCCGGAGACGAAGACGATCGCGGCCGGGGTGGCCAGGAAGGCGGCCAGGGCCTGTTCCAGGTCACGATGCACCTGCTTCTCGCCGGAGACCAGGCGACTGGCGCCGGCGCTGGGGCCATAGCGGTCGATCGCGGCCTTGGCGGCGGCGGCGACCTCCGGATCGTGGGCCAGGCCGACGTAGTCATAGACGCTGAAGTTGACGAGCTGGCGCCCCTCGATGCAGGGTGCGCTTCCGGCTCCACCCTGGTCAACGCGGAAATACGGGTTATCGCCACCCGCGGCCTGCAACATGCCCTTCTGACGTTTCAACTCGCCGTACTCGGGGAAGCGGACAAAATCGTAATATTCGGGCGGGACCTGGTCGACTGGAACCTCGGGCCTGGGGCCATCGATCAGGTGCTTCTGCACGGCTTGGACCAGATCCTCCAGCGTCCGGGCCTGGCTGAACACCGTTTCGGGCAGGCAGCCGGCGAAGGTCTTCTCCAGATTGGCCGCGAGGGACAGGCGCTGCAGAGAATCCAGGCCCAGGGCGGCAAGGGGTGTGTCCGGTGTCAGTTCGGGCAAAGCTGCGCCACCCAAGGCGCGGGCGTGCTGGCGGACGGCAGCCAGAGCGGCTTGCCAGGAGTGCGAGGCGGGATGCGCCGGGGAAGATCCCGCGTCTTCGGTGCCAGGGCGGATGGCGGCGATAGGGCCGGCATGGTCGACCGGCAAGCCACAGTGTTCGGCGAGGGCCTTGAGTTCCCCGGCGAGGAATGCCGCGCGACAGGCATTGCGCTGGATCTTGCCGCTGGAGGTCCTGAGAATCGTTCCGCTGCGCACCAGCACGATCGCATCCAGGGCCAGGCCATGTTCATCGAGCACCGCTCGGCGGATCGCATCCAGCGCCGGCGTCAAATCCTTCTCACCCCTCCTGCTGGCGACCTCCTGCACCAGAACCAGGCGCTGGCGGCCGCGACCGTCCACGACGAAAGCGGCCCCATAGCCGGATTCCAGCAGCGGGTGGCTGCCGCGGGCCGTGGCCTCGATATCCTGCGGATAGCGGTTCATGCCGCGAACGATGATCAGGTCGTCCAACCGGCCGGTGACGTAGAGTTGACCCTCGCGCATGAAGCCCAGGTCGCCGGTCCGCAGAAACGGGCCTCCGCCCATGTCGCTCAACCGTGCGTCGAAGGAACGGCGGGTCTGGCCGGGCTTGTGCCAGTAGCCCTGACCGACCGACGCGCCGGCAACCCAGATTTCGCCCACGCGGCCGGGGGCCGCCTCCGCGCGGTTGTGCGGGTCGACGATCACCACGCGGTGACCGCCGATGGGCGATCCGCAGGCCACCAGGCGACGAGCCTGCGGCGCACCGTCGGGCACGGGATCGACGCGGTTCTCGCTCAGCTCCGTCTCGCGAAAGGTCCCGACGGTCGCGCCGCTGCCGCGCCTCGGGCCGCAGACCATGAGCGTCGCCTCCGCCAAACCGTAGCAGGGATAAAAGGCGCTGGGCTTGAAGCCGCAGGGGGCGAACGCGGCGGCGAAGCGTTCGAGCGTTCCGGGCTCAATGGGTTCGGCGCCGACGAAGGCCAGGGCCCAGGAGGAAAGGTCGAGGGTGGCACGCTGCTCATCGGTGATCTTGCGAACACAAAGATCGTAAGCGAAGTTGGGCGCGCCGGAGATGGTGGCCCGGTACTTGCCGATGGCGGCCAGCCAGGTGACGGGGTTCTGGAGGAACGTGGCCGGCGAGATGGAAACGTTTGTCGAACCGTTGAACACCGGGGCCAGAACGCCGCCCACCAGCCCCATGTCATGGTACATGGGCAGCCAGAACACGCTGCTGTCCTCGTGCTGTAAGCCGAACGCCTGATGGATGGCGCGGATGTTGGCCATGAGGTTCCCGTGACTGACCATGACGCCCTTGGGCCGGCTGGTCGAGCCGGAGGTGTACTGCAGCAAGGCCAGCGTGTCGGGGGCGATGGCCGGTTCTTCCCACCGCTCGGCCAAGGCGTCGGGAATCTCATCGGTGGCGAGCCACGAGAGTTGGGAGGAAGGGACCGCTTGACCGCTGTTTTCCGCTTCCATCATGGCTTGGAACTGAGCCGCGCCCGAGGCGTTGCTCAGGGCGATGCGGGCCCCGGCATCGGCGGCGACGGCCTGGAAGCGCTCGAGCATGCGGTGGCGATGCGGCGGGTAGGCCGGAACCGCTACACAACCGGCGTACAGGCAGCCGAAGAAAGCCGTAACGAAGTCGAGGCCGGGCGGATAGACCAGCAGCACGCACTGGCCGGCAAGGCCCATGTTTTGCAAGCAAGCCGCGATGGCTCGGGCTCTCCGATCGAGCTGGGCGTAGGTCAGGATTGCGTGATCGGCCTGGCCGTTGAGCAGATGGACGAAGGCCGGTTGCCGCGGGCGTTCGTCGGCGTGGCGGCGCAGCACGCGGATCAGGTGGTCGGGAAGCGGGTGCGGACGAATGAGGATTTGGTCTTGAAACGACACGGCTCGGGGTCTCCCGGGGGTAGTTGTCATAATGTCATCTTACTAGAATCACCGGCGTGAGTCCTTGGTCCTCGATGCCGCGGGCGATTCAAGGCGGCGATGGAAAGCCACGCCCCGGCCTGGGGCAGGGAACGTACCGTGATGAGACGGTAGTCGATCACTGGAAAGCACTCCAGAGCTTTCCCCGATAAGCGCACGGAAAAGGCAGGCCCGCCTTCCTCTACTGCCGATGGATCGACATGGATGTCCCGCGGGTTCACAAGATGAAAGGCGCAGCCCAGGGCCTTGGCGACGGCTTCCTTGACAGACCAGAGAAGCGCCGCGGCCTTGGGAAAGTC
>JALHTV010000108.1 GCA_022866005.1 Phycisphaerae bacterium | reverse complement strand
CGCGACGCCGCCATCGAGGAGATGACCCGCGGTGGGTATGGATTCCACCGGGCCTGGGCGGGTCTGGTGGACGTGGTCCGTGGCCTGCCCGTCGAAGACATCCGCCGCCGGCTCAGTGCCGCCGACCTCGCCGCCAGCCGCCCAGCCAGCCGGAGCACGATGGGTACCCGTGAAATAGGAGTGCCTTGATGGCCACGCGCCGTAAGCCCGGCCGGAGGAGGGCGGCCCGCAAGACGATCGATCCGCTGGCGTGGTGGCGCCACGCGCGGTTCGGCATGTTCATCCACTGGGGGCTGTATTCGGTCGCGGGCGGCTACTGGAAGGGCCAACCCATCCCGCGCCTGGGGGAGTGGATCATGCAGCACGCCAGGATCCCCCTCGCTGAGTACGCCCAGCTCGCCCAGCGCTTCAACCCGGTTCGATTCAGTGCCCAGCAGTGGGTCGCCCTCGCCAAGCAGGCGGGCATGAAGTACCTGGTCATCACGGCCAAGCACCACGACGGCTTTGCGATGTACGACTCCCCGTGCAGCGACTACGACATCGTCGACGCCACGCCCTTCGGCCGCGACCCGATAGCCGAGCTCGCCCGCGCGTGCCGCAAGAGTGGCCTGAAGCTGGGCTTCTACTACAGCCAGTACCAGGACTGGGCCGACCCCAACGGCGCTTCCAGCGCCGAGGCGCTAGGCAGCCCCGAGAAGGACTTCGAAAAGTACTTCCGCAGCAAGTGCATCCCCCAGGTCCGCGAGCTGCTCACGCAGTACGGGCCCATCGGGCTGATCTGGTTCGACACCCCCGGCACGATGAGCCGCGAGCAATCGCTGGAGCTGAAAGAGATCGTCCACAGCCTCCAGCCGCACTGCCTAGTCAGCGGACGCGTGGGGAACGATGTGGGCGACTACGGCAGCCTGGGCGACAACCAGGTCCCCCGCCGGCCGGTGGTGGGCGATTGGGAGACCCCCGCGACCGTGAACGATACCTGGGGCTTCAAGCGCCAGGACCACCACTGGAAGCCCGCCGGCACGCTGCTGTACCTGCTGGTGGACCTGGCCAGCAAAGGCGTGAACTACCTTCTGAACGTCGGGCCCACCGGCAAGGGCGTCATCCCCACCCCCAGCGTCAACCGCCTGCGCGAGGTGGGGCGCTGGATGAAGGTCAACGGCCAGGCCATCTACGGCACCGCGGCTAGCCCGTTCCCGTACACGCACGACTGGGGCCGGATCACCCAACAAGGCCACACGCTGTACCTGATGTTCCTCCGCTGGCCGCGGCGGGAGTTCGTCCTGCACGGGCTGCGGAACAAGGTCCGCCGGGCCTGGCTGCTGGGCGCCCGGCGGCGCAGGGTCCCCGTCCGCCAGAGGCACGCTGGCAAGCTCGACCACCACGTCATCGCGCTGTCGCTGCCGGCCAGGGCACCCGACAGGCACGTTTCGGTGGTGGCGATGGAGCTAGTCGGGCGCCCCGACGCCGACCAGATGCCCATCCAGCAGGGCAATGGTTCGATCCACCTCCAGATGCACCTGGCCCGGCTGCACTGCCCGGACCGGGCTGCCCCGATACACGTCAGCCAGGGAGGGCTGCTGGACCGGTGGACGTCCAAGAAGAACTGGATGAGTTGGGAGTTCCGGGTCTTCCAGCCGGGCCTATTCCGCCTGGAGCTGGTCAGCCGCTGCGGCAAGGACGGGACCGTGCCCTCCGGCCACACCGTTGGGGTCATGCTGGGCAAGGCCACGCTGGAGGGCATCACCGCCGGTGACACGCCCGTCAAGGACCCCGCGACCCGCTACCACCCCGAGGCCGCGACGACCCTGGGCCGCCTGCGCATCACCCAAGCCGGCACGCACACGCTCCGGTTAAACCTACTGAAGCTCCCCGAGGGCGACACCGCCGGCCCGCGCCTGACAGCCGTCAACCTGGTGCCGGCCTAAATCCCCGCGACCAGCGCCCGTCCCTGCGGCTTCGCGGCG
>JALHTV010000107.1 GCA_022866005.1 Phycisphaerae bacterium | reverse complement strand
CTCATCGAGGAGATCTGGCGGACGCTGTTTGGCGGCTACGACCTGTTCGCCGCACCGGTGGCCGCGGATGCCGCCCAGCAGTGGGGCGAAGGCGAGCCCGTCCCCGCCGGGACCGACGGCATCCCCGTGGCCCTGAGCAGCGCCGAGGACATCCCCGGACCGGCCTTCCCCACGGCCACGACCGGGGCGTTCCGCTGGCTGCTGCGGCTGCTGCGACAATACTGGGTGAACTCGGCGCTGGCCGTGGGGCTGATGCTGCTGTTTGCCCTGACCGGCGGGCAGCGGGCGCTGTGGGCGATCTTCGCGACGGCCAACCAGCTCCTGGCGGGGATGGTGCTGGCCTTGGCGGCCTTGTGGCTGGCGCGGCGGGGGCGGTCGTTCTGGTTCGCCCTGCTGCCGGCGGTGGCGATGATGGTGACCACCGCCGCCAGCCTGATCCTGCTGCTGCGGACCTACCTCGCCTCCCCGCGGACGTACCTGCCGCTGCTGGTGGCCGACATCGTCATCATGGTCATCACGGTGTACCTGCTGCTGGGCGGGCTGCGTGCGGTTGCCGCCGGCCTGCGCCGCCGGGTCGCGGGGAGTGGGCACGCATGATCGAGCTTCTGTCCGGAGCGGTCTTGGCGGCGCGTCACCGATTGGAGTCGCCCTGGGCCGTCATTGCCTTCCTGCTATTAGTCGCGGGTCTGGCCTTGTACGGCTGGCGCGCGGCGGCCAAACGGCGGACGGCGCTGCTGGCCTGGGCGACCGGTCGGAAGCTGGACTTCACCCCCGGCCGAAGCGGCTCCCTGGAAGGGCAGTATCCCGAGTTCACCTGCCTGCAGCAGGGCCACAGCCGCTACGCCTTCAACCTGATCCAGGGCCCCTGGGGCCCCAGACCCATGCTGGGCTTCGACTACCACTACGTTACCGGCAGCGGCAAACACAGGCAGACCCACCTGTTCTCCGCCGTGATCCTGGACAGCGGCGTAGTGCTCCAGCCGCTGTTCATCCGGCCGGAGGGCTTGTTGGACAAGGTCTCGGAGTTTTTCGGCGCCGACGACATCGACTTCGAGTCGGCCGAGTTCAGCCGGCGGTTCTACGTCAAAGCGCCGAATAAACGCTGGGCCTACGACGTCATTTATCCGCGGACGATGGAGTTCCTGATGGCCAGCCCGCCCTTCAAGATCCAGTTCGGCCTGCGCCAGGTGATTTGCTATCGGGACCAGCAATTCCAGCCCGCCGACTACGAAGCGGCCTGCCGGGTGGTCTGCGGCCTGCTGGACCGGCTGCCGGAGTACGTCCTGCGCCAGCAAGGCACTCTGGGGCGCAGCGAACAAGGAGGGGCCTGATGCATTTCCACTATTTGATGGCCCAGGATGGCTCGCCGCCGATTTTGTGGTTCCTGGTCCTGGGGATCGTCCTCCTGGCGGCGATCTGGGCGATAGTCACATACAACACGCTGGTGCGGTTGAGGCAGCACTGCCGGGAGAGCTGGTCGGGCATCGACACCGAGCTGCGCCGCCGCTACGACCTGATCCCCAACCTCCTCGAGACGGTCAAGGGCTACGCCGCCCACGAGCGGACCGTGCTCGCCGAGGTCGTCGAGGCCCGCAACCGCGCCGTGGCCTCGGTTGGCTCCCCGGCCAGCCAGGCCCGCGATGAGAACCTCTTCGTGGCCGCGCTGCGGCAGCTGTTTGCCGTGGTGGAGCGGTACCCGGACCTGAAGGCCTCCGCCAACTTCCTGGAGCTCCAGAAGGAACTGGCCAACACCGAGGACCGCATCCAGGCCGCCCGGCGCTTCTACAATGCCAACGTCCGCGACCTGAACACGCGGATCGGCGTCTTTCCCTCCAACCTCATCGCCGCGGTCTTCTCATTCAAGGCCGAGGAGTTCTTCGAGATCGAAGACGCCGGCGTCCGCGCCGCTCCGGCCGTCACCCTCGGCGAACGCGCTTGACGCTCGCCGGGAGCGGACCTATCCTCGGGCCGCAGGTCTGTGTCATGGTCGCTGTGCGATCCGTCAGTTTGTTGAGGTGCTTGATGGCGGCGGTGGCGAAGGCAAGGCGTGGTGTTTTTGCAGGCCTGCTGTGCGCAGCGGCCTTGGCGACTTGGGGGTGCGTGGGACCTTCGACGGTCACGGTCAAGCAGGGCTACCCCTTCAAGGAGACGATGTCCGTCGCCGTGCTGGACTTCGATTGGGTTCCTCCCTCCGGCACCGTGGCCTATGGGCAGACGGTCGTTCACGCGCCCAACGCGGGCAAGTACGTCGCGGACGGTGTCAGCGCCCGGCTGCTGGAGATCCCGCGGTTCCAGGTCATCGAGCGGTCCCGGCTGGCCAGGCTCCTGGCGGAAAAGGACCTCTCGCAGAGCGAGCTGATCAAGCAGGGTCGCTACCAGGAAATCGGTCAATTCCTCCGGGTGGACTATCTGGTTATCGGGACGGTGAACACCTACTCCTGCTGGTCGAACGGCACGCTGGCAGGCCACATGGTGTCCTTTAACTGCCGCTGTGTGGAGGTGGAGTCCGGCCAGGTGGTATGGGCCTGGGAAGGCAAGGTCGATGTGGGACCTTTCGGGCCCATAGACCCCGCCAGCGGGCTGGGGCGGATCCTGGACGACGGCCTGCCGAAGCTCAAGGCCCAGATCGACGCCACCATCCAAGCCAGTCGCTAGACCCGCGCAGCGATCAAGGGGTTCCCACCGGCGGGGATCGGTCGCCGCAGACCTTGGCGTGTTCCTGTCGGCAGAAGCGGTCGGTCATGCCCGCGATGTAGTCGCAGGCCACGCGGTACAGCCCGCTCGTGCTCTGCGTAGCGCTTCGCAGAGCAGAGTCGGCGTCGATGAGCCGCTGATATCGCGGCGGCAGCAGGCTAGGGTCGGCGAGGTAGGCAGCGAACAGCTCGCGGATGATCTGAGCGGCCTGGCGGTCGCGATCGGCGTTCTCGCCGCGCAGGTAGACCTGCTGCATCAGGAAGTCCTGAAGCTGACGGACCGCGGGGGCCAGCTCCTCTGAGAAGGCCACGATGCGCTGGGCCTCCCGCACGGCCTGGACGGTTCGGGGGTTCAGGCGGTCCAGGCGCTCGGCGCTGGTGGCGACAGCATCGTCCGCCATCGCCGCCAGCACGGCCTTGCAGGCGCGGATCCGCTGGTGGTGCGCCGCGGCGGCGGGATATTCGCGCTGCGCCGTCTGCCAGGCATCGCGCCACAGCGTCAGGTCCTGCAATTGCTCCTGCGCGATCACGCCCGCGGCCAGGGCGTCCTCCAGATCGGCGGCGGTGTAGGCGATCTCGTCGGCCAGGTCCACCAGTTGCCCCTCCAGCGGCGGGCGCAGGGCGGGGTCGAACTCCGGGCACACCGGCGTGTCGTAACGCGTGCGGTGCTTGGCCAGGCACTCGCGGACGACGGTGGTGAGGTTCAGCCCGCGGAACGTCGGATACGGATGCTCCAGGTGGTCCACCACGCGGAGCGCCTGGCGGTTGTGCTCAAAGCCCCCGTGGGCGGCCATCAGCCCGTCCAGCACCTCCTCGCCGCCGTGGCCGAAGGGCGGATGGCCCAGGTCGTGCGCGAGGGCGACCGCCTCGATGAGGTCCTCGTTCAGGCGCAGCGCCCGCCCGATCGTTCGGCCGATCTGGGCGACCTCCAGCGTGTGGGTCATGCGGGTGCGGAAGTGGTCATGCTCGTGCGGCACGAACACCTGCGTCTTGAAGTCCAGCCGCCTGAAGGCCGAGCAGTGCACGATGCGGTCGCGATCGCGCTGGAAGCACGTGCGGTAGGGGTGCTCCTCTTCGACGTGCTTCCGCCCGGCGCTATCTTGTTCCCTCACGGCGGCCGGGTGCAGCCAGGCCTCGTGGTGCTCCTCGTAGCGCTGATGCGGGCTGGGCGAGGGGGCGGTCATGGCATCTGCCAGGGCAGGTTCAGCTCCCCTGCGGCCTGGCGCAGTTGGGCGTGGAGCTTCGCGAGCGCCACGGGAATGACGGTCGCTTCGCCCAGCACGGGCATGAAGTTCGTGTCCCCGCTCCATCGCGGCACCACGTGCACGTGCAGGTGGTCCGGCAGGCCGGCCCCGGCGCAGTGCCCGAGGTTCATGCCGATGTTGAACCCCTGGGGGCGGATGGTCTTCTCCAGCACGCGCTGGAGGTCGCGGACCATCTGGAACATCTCCAGCAACGTCGAATCGTCCAGGTCGGTGGGGGCCGCCAGGTGCTCCAGCGGTGCGACCAAGCTGTGCCCGCCGGTGTACGGGAAGCGATTCAGCACCACCAGCACCCGCGGCCCACGCCACAGGACCAAGTCCCTGACGTCGTCGCCGCCATCGCGGCAGCGGCACAGGAAGCAGCCGTCGTCGGCCACCGCCAGGCCGTCGATGTACTCCATCCGCCAGGGCGCCCAGATGTTCGCTCGACGCCGCCTGTTGCCGGGCCGCTTGCTCATGGCCGCGACTATAGCACCCACCGCGGGCGATGACAACGCGCGGCCCGCGGGCTGTGATTGACAGGCCTCTATCGCGGCGAACATACTAGCCGCGTCATGGGACTCCTGCTGGACATCGGCTATGTGCTGGGACTGACGCTGGGCAGCCCGCTGTGGATCTACCGCATGATCCGCCACGGGCGCTATCGCTCGGACATCGCCCAGCGGCTGGGCGCCGTGCCCATCCGCTATGGCTTGCAGCCGGTGATCTGGGTGCACGGAGTCAGCCTGGGTGAGGTCAACGCCGCCCGCACGCTGGTGGAGCAACTGCACGAGCAACTGCCGGACTTCCGCGTGGTCGTCAGCTCCACGACGGACACCGGCATGGCGGCCGCGCGGCGGCTGTTCGCGCCCGACCACCAGGTGTTCCGCTGGCCGATGGACTTCTCGCTGGCGGTGGGGCGGGCGCTGGAGCGGCTGCGCCCGGCGCTGGTGGTGCTGATGGAGGGCGAGTTCTGGCCCAACTTCCTCGCCGCCTGCAACCGCCGCGGCATCCCGGCCGTCGTGGTCAACGGGCGGATCAGCCCCGACAAGGGCTACCGCCGCTACAAGCTGCTGGGCCCGCTAGCCGGGCGGCTGTTTAACCGCCTGGCCGCGATCGGCGTGCAGGAGGAGGTCTACGCCGAGCGCTTCCGCTCGCTGGGCGCCGATCCGGGGAAGGTCTGCGTGACCGGCATGATGAAGTTCGACACGATCACCGTGGCCGATCATCTCCCCGCCCAGGAGGTCCTGGCGGCGGCGCTGGGGTTGCGGCCGAACGAGCCGCTCCTGGTCGCCGGCGGCACCGGGCCCGGCGAGGAGCACATCGTGCTCGGCGTCTACGCGCGCCTCAGGGCCCGCCACGGCGGCCTTCGCCTAGCCATCGTCCCGCGCAAGCCCGAGCGGTTCGACGAGGTCGCCCGGCTGATCGAGTCCGCCGGGCATGCGCTGGTCCGCCGCAGTGCCCATCCGGATGGCGCCACCGGCCCGACGCCGCCTGCGGCCGTGATCCTGGGCGACACGATGGGCGAGCTGCGGAAGTTCTACGCCCTGGCCGCCTGCGTCTTCGTCGGGCGCAGCCTGGTGCCGATGGGCGGCTCGGACATGATCGAGTCGGCCGCGTTGGGCAGGCCCACCGCCTTCGGCCCGCACACGTTCAACTTCCCCCAGGCCGACGACCTCGCCCGCTGCGGCTGCCGCCGCGTGGCCGACGCCGCCGAGCTGGAGGCCGTGCTGGACCAATGGCTGCGCGACGCTGACGCCGCCGCGGCCGCGGGGCGACAGGCCCAGGCCTACGTCCGCAGCCAGCAGGGCGCCACGCGCCGCAACGTCGAGATGATCTGCCGCGTCCTGAACCGCACCCCGGCCGCCCCCGGCGGCATCGCCACCGACGTCGTCGAGGCCGACACCGCCCGGCCGCCGCAGACCCCGCACTCCGCGGCCGCCACGCCGCCACGAGGATGACATGCCCGCAACCGCCTTGAGACAACAAACCATCGCCCGCTGCCGCCACATCGTCGTGAAGGTCGGCACCCACGCCCTCTGCACCGCCAATGGCCAGGTGGATCTGGCCGCCGTGGACCGCCTGGCCAGCCAGATTGCCGCGGTGATCCAGTCCGGCCGACGGGTGACGCTGGTCGCCAGCGGAGCCATCGCCTCGGGGATGGGCGAGCTGGGCCTGGCCGCTCGGCCCAAGACCATGCCGCAGCTCCAGGCCGCCGCGGCCGTGGGGCAGGGGCGGCTGATGCAGACCTTCCACGACGTCTTCGCCCGTTACGGCGTGCGTTAAGACGAGCAGTGCCCTTTAAGCGCGGCCCTTCCAGATCAAACGCAGAATGTCGTGGGCAGCCAACACCTTGAGTGACGGTCTGCAATCTCATCGCAATTGCAACCGTTGCCG
>JALHTV010000106.1 GCA_022866005.1 Phycisphaerae bacterium | reverse complement strand
GCTGATCGAACGGCACAATCTCCACGGTGGCCGCCGCACATCGCATCTGAAGCTGACAGCGGTAGGCCGGCAACTCGCGGAGAAGCTCCTTGCCGAAGAGCTCGGTCAGGACGGCGAGCCCATCGACTGGTCTTCCATTGAGTTCCTGCCCATCGAGCTGCCGCAGGAGACGACTGTGCCCGAGGGCAAGACGGAGAAGGTGTAAGGAACGCGGTTATGTCATGGAGGACATGGTGATGAGCAACGGGATGGACCCCGGCAAGATGACCTCGGCTGAGCGGCTGGATGAGCTGTCGATGCTGCTGGGAATGGCCATGCTACGACTGTGGCTGAGGCGCCACAAAAAGAGAGAGATTTCGAAGGGTAATTCACTTGGCAAACCGCCCGCCCCGAGGCCCCCTGTGGCCGTTGGCTGACCAAGAGGAAAACGCATGGACCCAACGATCCTACAGCAGGTTACGGCCATCCAGAAGATGCCACTGGCGGAGTTGCGAGAGCGGTGGCAGGTCCTGTTCGGCGGCGAGCCGCCCAAGGCGTACAAGCCCGAGCAGCTCGTGCGACGCCTGGCCTACCGGGTGCAGGAGCTGCACTACGGCGGGCTGTCCCAGGCGGTACAGCGGCGCCTGGAGGAGATCGCCGACCGGGACGGGCAGCGCCGCAAAGGCCGCGGGCCAACCCGGCAGATGAGGGACATCCCGGCCAGCGGAACGCGGTTCGTCCGCGAGTGGCACGGCCAGGAGCACGTAGTCACCGCGACCCACGACGGTGGCTTTGAGTACGCCGGAAAGCGGTACCGCACGCTGACGGCCGTCGCCAAGGCGATCACCGGCCAGCATACCAATGGTCGGCGGTTCTTCGGTCTCTATAGGCAGGAAGGCAAGAAGCAACGTGATCCAGTTGGCCAATCCATCTGAGCGCAAGCGCATTCGTTGCGCCATCTACACCCGCAAGAGCACCGAGGAGGGCCTGGACCAGGACTTCAACTCCCTCGATGCCCAGCGTGACGCCTGCGAGGCCTATGTCGCCAGCCAGAAGTCCGAGGGGTGGACGGCGATGGCTACCCGGTACGACGACGGCGGGTTCTCCGGCGGCACAATAGAGCGGCCGGCACTCCAGCAGCTCTTGGCCGACATCGAGGCCGGGAAGGTCGACTGCGTCGTGGTGTACAAGGTGGACCGCCTGTCCCGCTCGCTGATGGACTTCGCCAAGCTCATCGCAACCTTCGAGCAGCACGAGGTGGCGTTCGTATCGGTCACGCAACGGTTCGACACGACCTCCAGCATGGGCAGGCTGACGCTGAACGTCCTGCTGTCCTTCGCCCAGTTCGAGCGGGAGATTATCGGGGAACGCATCCGCGACAAGCTGGCGGCCGCCAAGATGAAGGGCAAGTACGTCGGCGGTCGGCCGCTTCTGGGCTATGACGTGGACCACGAGCATATGCGGCTTGTGGTCAACCCCGAGGAAGCCAAGCTGGTGCAGCACGTCTTCGAGCGGTTCGTCCGCCTGGGCTCCTGCTTGAAGGTCGCCCAAGAGCTGAACGCCAGCGGCTACCGCATGAAGGCCTGGACCAGCCGCAAGGGCAGGCCGATGGGTGGGGCAGAGTGGAACAACGTGTACGTCCACCACGTTCTGACCAACCGCAGGTATCTGGGCGAGACAGTCCACCTGGGCAAGAACTACCCCGGCGAGCACGAGGCCATCATCGACCGCCAGACATGGGAACGGGCACAAACCCTGTTGGACACCAACCGGACCTATCGTGCCTCTCAGACTCGGCGCAAGACCACCGCCATGCTCAAGGGGCTGGTCCGTTGCGGCCATTGCGGCGGGGCGATGCATGACACCTGGACGGCCGGCAAGGGCCGATTGGCGAAAAGGTACCGCTACTACGTGTGCAACAAGGGCGCCAAGATCGGCATGGACTCCTGCCCGGTGAAATCGGTACCTGCCGGTGAGATTGAGAACGCCGTGTTCCAGCACCTGCGGAGCGTGTTCCGCAGCCCCGACGTGGTGGCCCGGACGGTTCAGGCGATGCAGGCCCAGGTGGAGAAGGAGCAGGATGAACGGCGCCGCGAGCGGGGTGCCCTGGAGAAGCGGCTTGCAGAACTGCGGAAGATAATCCGCAACCTCGTTCAGGTGGGCGGCAAGACCGAGGGCGGCGCGCTGGCGGATGAACTGCGCCGGCTGAACGACGAGTACGCTGCGGCGGAAGGCCGCTTGGCAGGGGTCGATTCGCAAATCGCCGCCGGGGATGAACTGCCCGGGCAGGACGAGGTCATCGGCGCCTTGCGAGACATCGACCCGCTGTGGGAAGACCTGTTCCCAGCCGAACAGCACCGAATCGCCCGATTGCTCGTCGAGCAGGTCGTGATGAATCCCGACGGCCTGACCGTCCGCCTGCGAGCCAACGGCCTGCGCGACCTGGTGGCGGAGGTTAGGGCCGCCGCAGGCGCCGTTGAAGAAAGGATGGTCGAGGTATGACCGTCTTAGCCGCTAGGCCGCCTTCTGCCCGCCCGACAGTGCATCAGGACGGCGACTGCATCGTAATCCACATCCCGATGACTTTCAGGAGGTGCAACGGCCGCAAGCAGATCGTCCTGCTCGACGGTGTAGCCCCCAAGCAGACGCCCGACGCCGACGCCCGCTGCCCCCTGAAAGTCGCCTTGGCCCGCGCCTTCCGCTGGCAGAAGATGATCGAATCAGGCGAGGTGAAGTCCAACTGCGACCTGGCCCGCAGGCTCAAGCTGGACCAGTCCTACATCGCCCGCACCATCCGCCTGGCCTCGCTGGCGCCCGATATTGTGGAGGCAGTCCTACGGGGCGATGAGCTCAGCGGCCTATCGCTGAGGTCGCTGCGCGGTGAGATTCCTCTTTCCTGGGACGAGCAAGCGCAGCTTGTTCCGGTCAGATTGATGCGTGCGACGGTTCGCAAATCGGAGACAGTCGGAGCCGACAGGGCTGACACGACCGGCGTTGCATCGGAAAGTACGTCAACGGGCTATTGCCGCAGCAAATCGCCGAAGTCGGTGTAGCCACGGCGGCCGAGGTAGTCGATGAGTTGTGTAGCTCCTTCTTTGGCCTCGCCTGAGGTGATCATCGCTTGCTTCAGAATCACCTTTGCCGAGTCAAGCCAGTGATGAAGCCGCCAACCCTCCTGAGCCCAGCGGACCACTCGGTCGAGAATGCGAACTGATTTCACGAGGTCAATGTGTGCCGTCTCAGCAAGCTTCTCGGCGACAGCGTAGTCTGGCTCTGGCGTTGGAGTTACTTCGACGAATTGCCCCAACCGATCCAAGGCCCACTGCTGTGGAAACTGACCGCATGAGAACCATGGCCCGAACAACCACGCATTGGGCTTTTCTTTGGCATCCTTCTTGCCCGGACCGGCCCAGTAGAAGTCCCATAGCGCCTTGAATCGCTCGACGATGTCCTCCGGCACCTTCTCATCCCCTTTGAGGCTCCGTCCCACGAAGCCAATCGTGTGGCGCCTGACGTCGGGATTCGTGTTTCCGACAAACCGCCGAAGCTGCCCACCATCATCATCGAGTCCAAGTTGTCCCCGTCCATAGAGAATCACCAAGTGCTCGCCGAGGTGGTACATGGGCTGCTCGCCAGAGCGTTCGGGCAATTGCACGCTTGCGGCCTGACCCACGGCGTAGGCGAACTGCAACTTGAAGATCCGGTAGAACTCGATATGCGGTCTCACCCAGACCAGGAATGCGTTCCATGCCGCCCAACCTTGCGCGACGGGTGGCGCTTGTTCGATTCCCTCCAACTGAAAGAGCGGCCCTGCGTTCTTCTCCAGCCACTTCCTATCGATCCAGTAGATCAAGCCAACCCGTGATCCAATCACTGACATGGCCTCGAAGCTTCTGTTCTCGGAAGCGAACTGCCATTCGAGCATCTCTCGGACCTCGGGCATGGCGTCGAAGCCGCCAGGGACTACTTCCTGTTCGCCATCGGACTTCTTGATGTGGTTCGCAACCCAGCGTGCGTACTCCAGGGCCGCCTCTATCGCTTTGCCGCGCGGCGAGTTAATGCCAAGGTCGAGGTAGTCATGAACCCGGGGGTCGTCTTTGGAGATGTCGCGAACGACGTATGACTCCGCCCGGTCACGGTAGAGGGATTCAGTCAACCGCCAGATCGGCCCGCGAAGCCCCTCCATCGGATATCTTGGCACATCCCCCGATTTGGCCTTGCTGACGCTCTGGACAAAGTCGGAGATCTCATCCCTAGTCCATTGCCAATCCTTGTCGACGAGGGTCTCGTCTTCCTGTTCTGGTGTGGTTCGCTCATCAATGGGGCGATCCAGTACCCACCGACACAGTTCAAGCACACCAGGCACATCGATCTCACAGCCAGCCTGCGCCCCCTCACTCATCTGGCTGATGAACCCGCGCACAAAGATCGCCGGCCGGCCGACCAGAACCTGGGCGTGCGATGAGAACTCCCTGCGATTGGTCGCGACGTACTGCTTGAATGTAGAGGCGAGGCCTTCGATGCTAGGGCCCACGAACCGAGGCTTCTCGGACTTCCATGACGAGACCGCATTCACGGCCTCTTCGAAGGTCTTACTCGTGAGATCGTCGACTGACATCGGGCTTTCGCTGCCCCATCGCATACCTCCAGTACGAAAACTAAGATCTGCCATGTCTGGTTCGCCGTGTTCTGCGAGCATCCGATCATAGAACTCTCGCCGTTCGCCCTGCAGGTGGGCCCGAACCCAGTGCAGCCTCTCAAACTGCCAATAGTGAATCCTGCTCCGCCGGTCCTCCTCGGTTGGCTCGCGACTCAAGTTCTTCCTGATGGCCTCATCGAAACCTGACATGTCCGGCCCGGCGTCGACCCAGCCGAACCACTCGTCCCGTTGCTGCGCCGACAGTAGGTCCAATCGCCGTCCCACGAGCGTTGCGTATTCGTGCTTGTACTGGAAGTCGTCGAAGAGCTCGCGGTTCATGATGGCCTGGCGAGCCAGATCGGGGTCCTGATCTGCAAACTCACCAATCAGGTGCAGCCTGATCCGCTTGAAGACCAGGTACGGATACCGTTCGATGATCTGGAGGGCTTCCTCCAGTGAAAGGCCTCCGCTCCGAACCGCCTCCTCGAATCCCTCTCTGACAAATCCAACCATCACCCCCGCGAAGTCGTAGTCCGGGTTCTGCTCATGCTCCTCGATGGCCGGCCGCCATATGTACGAAGAGTCGGAGCCAAAGTCTGGACCGACATGCTTTCCGGCCTCGACCCAGGCCTTCAGCCAGTCACAGAGCCTTGGCAGAAGAGCGCTAGGTCTGCGCGCCGCCAGTGTGGGCACGGCCTGCTTGAGCCCTTCCTTGTACCAGTACTCATCTCGCTGGCTCAGTTTCTGTCGGTTGTCTTCGAACGTCGGTGTGAACAAGGCATCGGCCAGGTTCATCGCCACATCAAGCTGACCGCCTTTGGCCAGTTGCACGCACAGGTCGCTCACGTCCTTGAGGTCAATCCATAGCGATCCATCCTTGGCCGCTCGACAGATAGGCGGAACAAGAGAAGCTGCAACGTCAGCCGGCATTGCCAGCGCCGCATCAATCATGTCCCCAATGACGGAGGCGTTTTCGGTCTTAACCTCGAGAAAGATGTCCGCCACTTCAGCTGCGGCATGTGGCGACATACGTGCCAGATACTTCGACGCTGGCCAACTGGGCCAACGAACCCTACCGCCTGACACCGTCTCTGGTTCGGGTGGACGTGCGAAGTATCCATTCTGGCGCAGGAGAGGCAGCCACTCAGGCGAGCGGAGTTGCCCCCAGAATTCCCTCTGGATATCAGGATCGGCCAACAAGGGACGAAGAGCATTCCACCGGTCGTCCAAGGACCTTTGGGCCGTGAGCGTCGCCATCATCTCATCCAGCCGTTGAAAAAAGCTCTTGCTCATTGCCCAGGCTCCACATCCCCACGGTAAACTGATTCCCTTGTTCCGGGCTCGCGCACCACCGGCGTGCGTCTGCCAGCCCAATACTCCAAAACCCGATCTAGCCCCAAAAAGGATACATCCACCCTGGGGTACCGCACGAGCCTAATCCCACAATCATCGAGCCCATTTGGCATCTCCGCGGCATCGTCCGAGAGCAAGAACCAGTGAGGAGGAGACGGACCGTCCAGGGCGTACTGTCCCTTACAGAAGCTCTGACAAGCTCTCAGTAGCCGCTCGAGATTTGCCTCGACCGGATTGCAGCCGATGAAGCACACATCATGGTCCAAAAACGTTGACTGCAGGAAACCGTGAAGACGCGATCCGTAGGGATCATAGGCCTGGTCGAATTCAGCTCGGGTCAACACGATCTTCGCTTTTGCGGCTGGATAACCGGGGCCGAGGCGACCATGGACGTAGAATAGCTCGCGATTCCCATGGTACATATCTTGAATCCACGGATAAGCAGAGACAGTAATGTTACGGTGCAGGTCAAGAATATCAGCAAGAAGTGGGTCGAAATTGAGCGTGATATAGCTGGCGAACTCGATGCGTGCCAGGAGGTGATATCTGGGTGCGGACTTGGGGCTCTCCTTTCGTGCAAATGTCTCATCGAGCAGAAGGTGGTAGCGATCTTGGTCTTTGCGTTTCGCGGCCTCTGCGATATCGAGCGGGTCGGCGCTAGAGAGATCCTCTGCGCGGATGCTACAACCATCCCTTAGCATGTGAAGAAGGGTGCTCCAGGGTGGATAGTCACCTGCTGACATGCCTGCACCTAGAATGGCGATGCATCTTCCGCTCCTCACCGATTTGGTTAAGGACTCGAAGAGTAGGTCGTTAGTTGGATGGCTGTCCACCGCCATAGCTAACGTCGAACCTCACACAGTGTGCGAACAAGCTCGATGGCGATCTCACTGCTCCAGTCCATTGGTGACCTCCCGGATGCTTGCCAGTGCCTGGAAATTCGTGATAATTCCTCAGCGAGTTCTTCAGGTTCGGGCAGGCCAGCATGCATCCTATGTACACCTCCGAGAAACCGCAGCCCGTAAGCCGTCGGCTAACGCGGTGTTCTGCTTCTTGGCCATGTGGAGTCCCTTCCTCCGCACGGATAAATAGCCACCCCCGAACTGCAAGACGGGTGGCTGATAATGGTAACCCATCTGGAAGTTGCTGTCAAAAGCAGGCACGGCCGCTTTGGTCGAGCGTTTGGCAGCGACGATTGCCGAGCAGACATCATGTCTCGAAACGTCGATGGCCTCAGGGGGCTGATCTCCGGAAGGTGTTAGTCCACATGGGCCTGCTTTCGTTTGGACTCGCTGGGGGGTGGTCCAAACGAATCAGAGACTTTCCGGCCAAGGAGAGACAAATCGGCGGCGCCTGGGGCAAGGTGGACCAAGTAGAAGTCCAAGCTCGCCGACGCTGGCCCACTAAAAAAGCCGCGAACTCACGCAAGAAATCACGCAGCCTGCCGAGTGTTCCGGTGGGCTGCATCGTGAGAGAGACACTTCGAGAAGGCAGGATCACTGGGCCCTGTAGGATTTGAACCTACGACCAATGGATTATGAGTCCACTGCTCTGACCGCTGAGCTAAGGGCCCCGGCGGCCTCGTTTGGGT
>JALHTV010000105.1 GCA_022866005.1 Phycisphaerae bacterium | reverse complement strand
CGATCTGCCGTTGCCCGATTACCAGCCCTTCGACGTGAACACGGACTTGGCGTGGACCAATCAGGGCGATAACTGGCTTTACGCCCACACTCAATGCCACCCGCGCTTCATGCCGATCAGCATCGGGCGGTCCTGCCCATACCGGTGCACCTTCTGCTGCCATTCTGAAGGCCCGCGGTACCGGTCTCGCTCCCTGGACAGCGCCTTCACCGAGATCGCAGCACTGCACGAGCGGTACCGGTTCAACGTGCTGTTTATCTATGACGAACTGTTCAGCGTCGGCCGCAATAAGGTTCGCGAGTTCTGCCAGCGGATGCGTGACGAGGGATACGACTTTGATTGGACGTGTTCTCTCCGCGTCGGCGACGCCGATCGCGGCCTGTTGGCCGACATGAAGGCCGCTGGATGCATATTCATTGGATACGGGTTCGAATCGGCCTCCCCGGCCGTGCTGAACAGCATGAAGAAACGGGTGACCGTCGAAGAAATGCGGAACGCCGTCCTTCTGACTCAGGAAGCGGGGATCGGAGTGCAGGGCAATTTTATCTTCGGTGACCCGGCCGAGACGCCCGGGACGATCGCCGAGACCCTTCGCTTCTACGAGGAGCACTGTCGGGACCTGATGGTCAGCCTTCATTACATCGCCCCGTATCCCGGCAGCGAGATCTTCCGTCACTGCCTGGACAAAGGAATCATACGAGGCCGGCCAGGCTACTACCAAACGGTGGGGAGCGTGTCGAAGTCGCTGGTGATGAACATGACGCCCATGGCCGATGCGCAACTGAAATTGCTGGTGGATCCGATTATCCGGGACGAACAGGCCGGCTATAAGCGTGCCGAAGCAGACTCTTGCCATCCGGAGGGCGTTGCGCCGTGTGACGAGAGGGCCGAAACTCCCCGTGTCAACTACGATCTGAAGGTGACCTGCCCCCACTGCCAGGCGAGAGCGACGTACTTGTACCCGCTTCCGGGGGCGCTGGGAGCCCGGAAGATCGAGGCGCCCGCGGTCTGCCCCACCTGTCACAAGCGATTCATGATTCAGGTGCCGACCCGGCTGATGGGCGCCATCGATGACAGACAGATGCCTGCCGAAGACGAGATGTGCGAGGTGGTTTCTGCCGAGACGTACCTGACCCCGGTCCTGCTGGAGGCGCACATGGGTTTCAACCTGGTTGCGTTTCGTGGGTGGATCCATGCCTTGGACCAGGAACTAGGCCCGCTGGACCTGACGGCTGCCAGTGAGCAGGAGTTGCAGCGATATGAGTTGGGTGGCCGGTACGCGCGAGCCAGGACCGTCCGGCAGATCAAGCGCACGGTCGCCGCGCTTCGCGAAAAGCTTCGAGTGATTCGTTCATGGACCTCGGGTCAGGTTGAGAGGCGGCCACAAGCGATGCAACGGGACCGGGAACCCAGAGTGAGTGTGGTCCTGTTGGACTGGTCGTGCCGCGACAGCGCCCACAGCATCGAGTACCTCAATCAACAGACTATCCCGCGCCAGCACTACGAGTTGATCTGGATTGAGTACTACGACCGTCGCTGGGACCAGATCGAGCGGCACAACGTCCAGGCGATCGAGCAGGGCTGCCCGCGGGCGGTGGACCAGTGGTTCGTGCTCCACATGCCCCGGGAGATGTACTACTTCAAACACGTCATGTACAACGTGGGCCTCTGCTATGCCCGGGGCGACATCGTCGTGATCTGCGACTCCGACGCCGTGTTCGGCCCCAACTTCATCAAGGCCGTCATCGACGCCTTCGACCGCGATCCGAACATCGTGCTGCACATGGACGAGGTCCGCAACTTCAAGACGAGCCACTACCCGTTCAACTACCCGTCCATCCAGGAGGTCATGGCCGGGGCGGGCAACCTCTGCCAGGGAAAGCCCTACGGGCTGGTCGATGCGGTCGATCCGCTGCACTCGCGCAACTACGGTGCCTGTTTCGCGGCCCGGCGGGAGGACCTGATTGCTATCGGTGGCTCCGACGAGCATATCGACTACCTCGGTCACTGCTGCGGCCCGTACGAGATGACCTTCCGGTTGGTCAACGCTGGCAAGCGAGAGATCTGGCACGACAGCGAGTGGCTGTACCACGTCTGGCACCCCGGCATTGCCGGTGACGACAACTACGTCGGGCCCCACGACGGTAAGATGATGTCCACCACGGCCCTGGAAGTCCTCAGGACCGGCCGAGTCGAGCCGCTGGTGGAGAACGAGTTCATCCGCGACATGCGCAGCAGCGGCGATCATGCCTCGCTGCCCCTGCCGATCGGGCAATGGGTCCAGAGGATCCTGCACACCGACCGAGCCGCAAGCTGGAAGGTGGACTTCAGCAAGACCAAGCGCCGCCGCCTGCCGGGAGGGGGGGAAGACATCTTCGTCCACACCCGCCGGGAGCCGCTGACTCCGACGGGGCTGTGGCGGTCGTTGCGGAATGGCCTAGCCGATGTCGCCCGGCGGTTGTGGCGGCTGGCGGTCTCGCTCAAGCGGGCGCTGTGGCAGCCTGGCGTCCGGCGGAGCACGTTCATCCGGCCCAAGCCTCAGGCGGTCCGATGGCCGGTGTTCAACGTGCCTGCCCCAGGCTTTCGGCCGGTGAGTTCGCCAAGCCCATCGCCAGACACCTCGACAGTGGCGCCGCACATCAGCGTGGTTCTACCCGCGCTGCGCGCCTGGGCTGCCCGTCGCTGCATCAACCGCATCGCGACCACCTCGGGCGGCGTGGACTACGAGGTGGTGGTGGTCTCCCCGCTGGACATGGCCTCGCTGCTGGCGGGCTGCGAGGGCTACGAGCGACTGCGCTTCGTCTTAGAGGAAACGCAACAGGGCTCCTGCCTGGCCAACACCCTCGGTTATCAGAACGCACGCGGCCGATACGTCTTTGCCATCGCCGACGATCACCTTCTGGGCCAGGACTGCCTCAGGAACCTCCTGGCCTTCATGGCCGAGCACGAGAGCGAGTTGTTCTTGGCGGGAGCCCGATGCTATGCCCTAAGCGGCCCCGGCGAGGAACATGTCGTATATGGGTTCTACTATCCCTACACGCCGTGCATTCGTCGCGACGTTGTGGAGGCAATCGGCGGCTTCTACGATCCGTACTACAAGTGTTATTGGGGCGACCCCGACCTAGCGATGCGCGTGTGGCACCGCGGCGGCCGGGTGGCGCTGTGTCCCGACGCCTGGGTGGAGTTCCACAACGCTCAGGACGCCGTGGACGCCGAATCCGCCCGTCGGTACGGCGATCACGACTATCGGGCGTTCGTGCAGCGGTGGCACGGCCTGCACGGCGACCGGGCGGCCGGGGCGGGCTTCAGGGACATCAACGTGCGCAATCGCCGGCCTCTGAGCGGTCTGCCGCCGGAGATGTGCACGCGACTGGTGGCGCACCTGGCGCGGTGGGATTGGCGGGCCCTGCGCCGGGAGCTTCGCGGAGGCCGGTGGTTTGTCACGCGGGAGTACATCCCCGAGGTATTCGACTGTGCGGTGTTCGCAAAGAGGCTGCTTCCACAGTCGTTGCGACGGGAATTGGCGGATTGGTTCTCGCGACAGGTGGTCGCCATGGCGGTGCCGGCCACCGGGGGCGATGACGACCGCAAGACCCGTCTGCTGGCGCGTCTTGCGATGCACCCGATGACCGCGCCGGCCGAACGGCAGGGCGTCCGGCTGGTAGCGGAGGGGCTGACGGGCTTCAACATCATTCACAGCGACGACCGTTACTACGCCTGGCCGCAGTCGGCGGGGGGGTTTGCCCCCTCCGGCCGGTGGCCTGAGGGGGCGATCTCGGCACCGACCATGGCCGAGGTACTTCGGCAGTTGGCCCAGGCCCACGGCCCGGCCGACATCCCTGACTGGCGGAAGATCCAGGCCATCGAAGAGGTCCTGTCCCGTGAGAAGTGGCCTCGCGACGACACCGGGATTCGCAGAGTCGTGGAGATCCCCCTGTCGTTGCGGCAGGAGATTGCAGCCGGCCTGGCGGGAGTGCTCTGCCCGCCTCCTCGCCGCAGCCTGCCGGGCCGGCTCGTGCGGAGGGCGGTCGCTTTTGGTGTGGTGGCGGTTCTGCGATTGCTGGTACTGTGTTTCCGTCGCCACCGCGGGACCGGTCCCCACGGCCGTCTGGGTAAGCTGCTGCGTCGTGTGCAACTGGCCGGCGTGGATGGCTGACGCCGGGTTCCGCACCGACGGCATGGCGGGTGAGACTGATGACGGCATCGAACATCAAACAGGAAATGGTTCGCGGCCTGGCGGCGGGAACGTGCCTGATGTATCGCGTGTTCAACCGCTGTCTGGGACGGTCCCCGCAGTGCACGATCAGCGAGGACGCCCGGTTGGTGCTCCAGGCCATGGGAGTCAGGCCTGGGACGCGCGCGTACGCGCGGCTCAAGCGGGGCAAGCAGCTCCTGGGGGCCGCCACGCAGGACGACGAGAGCCTTGGCGGCGCCGGTGAGGCCGCCACGCTGCTGCTGGAGGGCGTCAGCGGGTTTAACGTTGTCTACAGTCACGGCCGCTATTATGGCTGGCCGCAGAGCGCGGGGGGGTTCTCGAGGCGGCGGTTCCAAATGGGCGTGGCCCCTGGCGCGGTGGAGGCCGAGTCGCTGGCGGCCCTCCGCACCGCCGTGGAGGCCCACAGCGGCAGCCCCCCAGCCGCCCAGTCCGATGCCGCTTGGGCTACGGCCGCGAAGATCGATTCGGCCGCCCGTAACGTCTCCCGTAGCCAGGAGAACATCCGCTTTGCCTGCGAGGTGGTGGACAACACCCCGACCGTGCTGATCGTCTCGACAGCGATCGGGTGCAACCTGCATTGCCGGATGTGCTACCTGTCCAGCGAACATGCGCTGTCCTACAAGGTCATGCAGGGTGATCGGCAGATGTCGGAAGCTACCTTCGCCAAGGTCCGCCAGCTTCTGCCGCAGGTGCGCGACCTGATCATCACGGTGGAGGGGGAAATCCTGGTGCATCGCCACTGGGTGGACCGGTGGTTTGCCCTGATGGCCGAGTACCCCAACCTGCGGCTGTCGCTGCAAACCAACGGAATGCTGATGAACGAAGAAGTCGTGAAGCAGATTCTCGCTTGCCCGCGGGTGACGCAAGTGGCCTTCTCGGTCGACGGGGCCACGAGCGAAGTGAACGACGCCATACGCACCGGTGCCCGATTGGATGTTATCCTCGATGGCATCCGCCGCCTGTTGGCCGGTCGGAACGCGCGCGGCCGACAGGTCCCCAACGTTCACACGCATTTTGTGATGATGCGGGACAACATCCACGAGCTGCCGGCCGACCTGCACCGGATGGCCGAGTTGGGCGTGGACTCCACCAGTGCGCGCCACATGATCGCGTATCACAAGGAGCAGATCGCCCAATCCCTCTACTTCGATCAGGCTCGCTGCGATGAGATGCTTCGACGGGCTCGGCAGGTGGCCCGTGACTGTGGCATGGCGGCCGACCTGCCCAAGACGTTCGCAGAGTCCAGGCCTCTGGTCTTGGCCGACCGGCCGAAATGCATCGAGCCCTGGCGGCATGGGCAGATCCTGCACGACGGCAGCGTGTTCTCCTGCTGCAACAATGCCGTCCTCATGGGCAACCTCAACGGCCCGGGCGGGTTCCAGAGCGTCTGGGACAATGACAAGTACCGCCGGCTCCGTAGGACGGTCAATCAGCCCATCCCGGAGTTTACGCTCTGCAAGTACTGCAACGCGATGTTGCCGGTGAACTTGTTTGAAGCCCACGTCTACACCAAGCTGCTGTTCGAATTGGTCCGCAACGGAGAGCTCCAGAAGTATTGCCCGGGGCCCGTGGAGCTTCTGGCCCGGCCGGATGAACTGATCGTGGAATGAGCGGAGTCTTGTCCCGTGCATCCATTGGCCGTGAACAGGCCGTCTTCCTGCCCCGCCGCCGATTCTGCCAGGAACTCTGAGGGAGTTTGCCGTCCACCTGAGACCTGTGCGAGCGGGCAGCGGTGGTGGGAGGCGGCGGCGCTGGTGGGGTATTTTCTGGTGCTGACCTGGGGACTGGGGTCCTGGCACGCACGGACCGGTGCCGCCAACCGCGGTGCCGACATGAACTACACGTTTCCCTATGGCCGCCACACCCCGCAGCGCATGGCTGAGGCGGCCAGGAAGTATGGGACCTTCTGCGTGCTGGACAAGGACGGGGCGCCCGCGCCAGCCGAGAGCGGCTGGTGCGAGGTGGGGTATTTCGCCCTGATGCAGTTACTGGGGATGGCGGGGGTCGAGGTGGACTGTGTGCTGATGGCCCGGATACAGATCGGCGTGTTCCTGGTTCTCAGCCTGCTGTTTGCTCTTGCCCTCGGCCTGGTCGCCCGGAGGGTCTGGTGGATCTCCTTTTTGCTGCTGACGCTGCTGGTGGTGTTTCGGCACCACAACGAATCGCTGATCTATTACATGATCGGCCAGTGGATGATCATCACGGCCGTGCCGCTACTGACGCTGACGTTTATGTGCGTCCTGATCGGCTGGAGCCCGTCACGGACTTGGATGCTGGGGGGGATGCTGGCCAGCTTCTCCCTGGTCGGCGGGCTGGTGGGGTTCGTCCGGGAAAACGAAGCGACGGCCATGATTGCCTCGCTGGCGGTCTTCCTGCCAATCGTGCTTAAATGGCGCAGACAATTGACGCTGCGCCGCGCGGCCGTGGGGGTGGTGGCGATGCTGGTGCCGTACCTGGTCACCGGGCCGATCCTGCGCGGGGCGATTGTCCTGCACCGGGCGGCGAAGACAACACTCCGGGCGAGGGAGTATCACGGTGGCATGCATCACGGCCCGTGGCACGTGCTGACGATGTGCCTGGGCCGCTACGAGAATCCCTATGGGTACTACTATAGCGACTACTTCTCGATGGAGCTGGGCGGGCAGCTCCTGCGGGACAGGGGGCTGGCCCCGGAGCAGGAGCCCGTCGGTGGCCGGGAGTATCACCGCGTGCTTCGCGACTACTACGTTCGCCAGATTTATCAGCATCCTGGCTATTACGGGTGGTATCTGCTTCGCGGGGCAGCCGACTACGCGATGTTCCTGCCTTATGCGTTCTTTCTGGACCGGCCGCATCTTCGGCCGATCGGCGCACACCTGCCGGTTGCCAGGAGCGATGTCCCCTATGACGAGTGGGATTTCGTGTGGTTCGGGCCGCGCCGGGCGGATAGCACGGTGCAGATGGACCGGACAGCCCTGAAGAACCTCAAACCACGGTATTTCTACCTTAATGCCGCGCAATGGGTGGTCTTTGTCGTGATGACAGGTGTCATCCTCTCGGGCTTCCTGTTGTACCGTAAGTTCCCCGGGCCGATGCGGCTGGTGTTGCTGGGGCTGGCCATCGTCTTCCTATTCCAGAGCATCATGCGGATCCTAATCCCCATGCACGGATGGGGGGCGGTACTAACCTACTACACAGCCTTCTGCGTGATCGCGGTTGGCTGGGTGGAGCTCCTCGTGGCCCGGAATCTTTCTCGGCCGCTGTGGGCCAGGCTGAACCGCTTGGGCGTCATCGCCGCGTTGGTGTTGCTGGTGGTGGTGACGGTCGTTCGCATGGTCCGCTCGAGCGACCACAACGATCCAGCGCGGAAACCGGCGCCAGCACCAGCTCCCCTGCCGCTGGCCGATCTGCCGCAACTGCTCCAGGAAGGCTACTGCGGCTACAACATCGTTCGATTTGCCGATCGGTATTACGGGTTCCGCCAGGGCTTTCTGCCGGACTACTCCGACCCGGACCTTGTCGGCAGGACCGGGGTTATCGTCGCTGACAGTCCCGAAGCCGTCCGGAAGGCGATCGCGACGCGGCCGTCGACGCAGAGCCAGTGAGAGGATATTGCATGTTGGCTGGCCCGTTGGTAAGGGTGATTGGCGAGGCCCTCTGAGCCCGGTGGCCTATGGGAACAACATCTAAGGAGCAGGCCCCATGAAAGTGGTCATCCTGGCCGGTGGACGCGGCACGAGAATCAGCGAGGAAACGGCCGTTAGACCCAAGCCGATGGTCGAGATTGGGGGCCTTCCGATCCTTTATCACATCATGAAAATCTACTCGCACTACGGGTATGACGACTTCGTCATCTGCCTAGGCTACAAGGGCCACATGATCAAGGAGTACTTCGCTAACTACCACGTGCACCTGAACAACGTGACGTTCCACCTGCGGTCCAACGAGATGACCGTCCATGAGAACTGTGCCGAGTCGTGGCGGGTGACGCTGGTCGACACCGGATCCGAGACGCTCACCGGTGGGCGGATCTGGCGGGCGGCGGGGTTCATCGGCCGCGAACGTTTCATGCTCACCTACGGCGACGGACTGGCCAACGTGGATATCGCGGCACTGTTGAAGTTTCACGAGTCGCACGGCCGGATGGTCACTGTGACGGCGGTGCGGCCGATCAGCCGGTTCGGCGCGCCCACGATCGACGCCGACGGTATGGTGACCAGCTTTAAGGAGAAGCCCCTGGCCGAGGGCTGGATCAACGGTGGTTTTTTTGTCATGGAGCCAGTCCTCTTCGACCAGATCGCTGGTGACGACACCAGCCTGGAATATGACGTTCTCAGCCGGCTGGCCGAGCAGGGCCAGATGGCCGCCTTCCGTCACGAGGGGTTCTGGTACCCGATGGACACGCTGCGCGAGAAGGAGCACCTCGAGGCCCTGTGGTCCAGTGGGAAGGTTCCGTGGAAGGTGTGGTAGGAGCCCGACCGTGCAACAACCATTCGGCGGCATGTATCAAGGCAAGACGATCTTTGTCACCGGGCATACGGGCTTCAAGGGCGCCTGGTTGACGCTGTGGCTGAAGTCGCTGGGGGGGAAGGTGGTGGGCTTCTCACTGGACCCGCCGACCCAGCCCAACCTGTACGAAGCGGCCCATGTGGCTGAGGGTATCGAGGACCTGCGGGGCGACGTGCGGGACTTTGCCGCGCTGTCGGCGGCCGTAGAGCGGTGCCAGCCGGAGTTCGTCTTTCACTTGGCCGCTCAGGCTATCGTCCGCCAGTCGTACGCCGACCCGCTGGAGACCTATGGCACGAACCTGATGGGTACGGTGCACGTGCTGGAGGCCGTGCAACGCCTGCCGGATCGCTGCTTTGTGGTCAACATCACCAGCGACAAATGCTATGACAATCGCGAGTGGGCCTACGCCTATCGCGAGAACGATGCCATGGGCGGTCAGTCGCCATACAACTCCTCCAAGGGCTGCGCGGAATTGGCCGCCTGGGCGTATCGCCAGTCGTTCTTCCCGCCTGAGCGATTCGCCGAGCACGGCAAGGCCCTGGTCTCGGCCCGGGCCGGCAACGTGATTGGCGGCGGTGACTGGGCCGTCGACCGGCTTGTGCCGGACTGCATGCGCAGCATCGCCAAGCGACAGCCCGTGCCGATCCGCAACCCCGACTCGGTTCGGCCGTGGCAGCACGTGCTGGAGCCGCTGTCGGGCTACCTGTGGCTGGGGGCGCGGCTCTGCCAGGATCCCGCGGCCATCGACTATGGCTGGAACTTCGGGCCACGGGCCTGGGAGAGTCTCTCGGTGCGCGAGGTGGTCGAGCGCCTGCTGACGGCGATGGGCCAGGGGAAGTGGCAGGACATCTCCAGCGTCCAGGGTGGCGCCGGTGATTTCCGCCACGAGGACCGGGCCCTGCGGCTGGATTGCACCAAGGCCGCGACGCGACTCGGTTGGCAGCCGCTGTGGACGATCGACGAAATGCTGGCGGCTACCGTCGAGTGGTATCGTGGTTTCTACAATAAGTCGGACTTCGACGCCCGCGGCTGCTGCCTGGATCAGATTCGCCGGTACGTCGATTTGGCGCGGGAAAGTCATGTCGCGTGGGCTCTGCCCGCAAAGGCGCCATGATGGCGCACCGCGGCTATGGAGAGCGGATCCGGAGAGTGCACCGGGACATGGATAGCGACCGTCTCAAAAGCGAGATCATGGAAAAGGTCAAGGCCTACTACCAGGCCGCCTACGGCGTGCCCGAACCCTTCGTGCCTGGACAGTCTCGCATCCCCTACGCCCGGCGCGTGTTCGACGCCCGGGAGATGGTTCACCTAGTCGATGCGTC
This sequence comes from Phycisphaerae bacterium, assembly GCA_022866005.1. Taxonomy (GTDB): domain Bacteria; phylum Planctomycetota; class Phycisphaerae; order SM23-33; family SM23-33; genus JALHTV01. The sequence continues at coordinate 16,376 of JALHTV010000105.1, read as the reverse complement.
GCTGGAGTTCAGGCTGACCTATGGCCGGTACTCCCAGGAGTTGGAGAAGCGGCTGGCGGCCTTCCTTGGCGTCCGACATTGCAGCCTGGTCAACTCGGGCTCCTCGGCGAACCTGCTGGCCTTCATGGCGTTGACGTCCGATAAGCTCGGCAACCGCAGGATCAGGCGAGGTGACGAAGTCATCACCGTGGCCGCCGCCTTCCCGACCACCATCGCCCCTATCGTGCAGTATGGCGCGGTGCCGGTCTTTGTGGACGTGGAGATCCCCACCTACAACGTGGACATATCGGGTCTGGAACAGGCCCTCAGTGACCGGACGCGGGCCGTCATGCTGGCCCACACGTTGGGCAACCCCTTTGACTTGGCGGCGGTGACGGAGTTCTGTCACAAGCATCGGCTCTGGCTGATTGAGGACAACTGTGACGCGCTGGGCTCTCACTATGGTGGCCGACTTACCGGCACCTTTGGCGATCTGGGCACCAGCAGCTTCTACCCAGCCCACCACATGACCCTGGGAGAGGGCGGCGCGGTGTACACCAATGACACGATGTTGCTGCGGGTCGTTAATTCCCTGCGCGACTGGGGCCGAGACTGCTGGTGCCAGCCGGGGCACGACAACACCTGTGGCCGGCGCTTCTCCCAGCGGATGGGCCTGCTGCCTGAGGGCTTCGACCACAAGTACGTCTACTCCTACTTCGGCTATAATCTCAAAGCCACAGACCTCCAGGCCGCCATTGGCTGTGCGCAACTTGACAAGTTACCTGGTTTTATCGATCGCCGCAAGGAGAACTTCCGCTTCCTCCATCGGCGATTGGCTAACTTGGTGGGGCCGTTAGTCCTGCCGGTCGCCACGGCCGGGAGCGATCCGAGCTGGTTTGGCTTCCCGATCACTGTGGGAAAGACGGCCGGTTTCGGTCGGGATGAGCTGGTGGGGCACCTGGAGTCCAAGGGCATTCAGACGCGGCCGCTGTTTGCGGGCAATGTGCTGCTGCACCCGTGTTGTGACGGTCTGCGCGGTGACCCAGCCGCGGTCCGGGTGATCGGGGACCTGCCGAACACGAACCGCATCGTGCGGGACACGTTCTGGCTGGGGGTATACCCGGGCCTGACGGAGGAGGTACTTGGCTACATCGCCGAGATAACCACCGAGTTTGTCCGAGCCAAAGGAGCCACCACGCCATGCGCGTGATCGTCACCGGCGCCACAGGCTTCATCGGTTCGCACTTGGTACGGCACCTGGCCACGCGGGGTGACGGTGATGTGTTCGCGCTAGTGCGTGACTGCGAAGACACCCACAGTGTACAGTGCCACGCCAGCCGGGTGGCCCGCATTTCCGACGAACCCGACGTAGCCACGTTGCGCGAGGTGCTGAGAGACGTCCAGGTGGATGTCGTCGCGCACCTAGCGGCGCTGGTGGAGGTGCAGGATGACCCAGCCAGGATTGCCGAGACGATCCAGGCGAATGTGACCTTCGGGACGCTTGTGCTTCAGGCCTGTGTCGAGGCCGGCGTAAGGGGCTTTGTGAACACCGGCTCGTTCTGGGAGTCGATGGACCAGGGTGGCGCCTACCGGCCAGTGAACCTCTACGCCGCGTGCAAGCGGGCTTTTGCCGACATCCTGCACTACTATGCGGACGCGCACGATCTGCGAGCTGTTACGCTGACGCTTTTCGGCACTTATGGGCCTGGCGATCCGCGGCCGAACGTCTTTTCGCTGTTCGAACAGAGCATCGAGGCTGCCGACCCGATTGCCTTCTCGCCTGGTCAGCAGTTGCTGGACGTGCTGCACGTGGATGATGTGGTTCGGGCGTACGAAAAGGCCATTGAGTATGTGCGGCGCAAGGAAAGCGCAGCGGTGGAGTGCTTCGAGATCGGCTCAGGTGAGGCGCTGACGCTGCGGGATGTGGCTGGCCTTTATGAGCAGGCGCGCGGCCTGGCACTGAAGATCGCCTGGGGCGCGTGTCCGTATCGCCGGCGGGAAGTCCACAGGCGTTGTGCCGACATCGGCCCGGCCGAAGCGGTCCTGGGCTGGCGGCCGCAGTGGGATGTGCGCGCAGGCGTGGCGCGGATGATCGAACAGAACCACCAAAGGGCGCAGCGATGAGGAAGAAGATCAGCATTGTCATCCCCGTGTATAACGAGGAGCCGAATGTCCACCGGACCTACGAGCGAGTCAAGGCCGTGATGGCAGGCCTGGCTGATCGCTACGACCACGAGCTCGTCTTCACCGACAACCACAGCACCGATCGGACGTTTGAGATCATTGTTGAGCTGGCCCGCAACGACGCGTGCGTGCGAGGGATTCGCTTCTCGCGTAACTTCGGCTATCAGCGTTCGATCCTGACGGGCTATTTGATGTCCACCGGCGACGCCGCGGTGCAGTTGGACTGCGACCTGGAAGACCCGCCGGAGATGATCCCCGACTTCGTGGCCAAGTGGGAGCAGGGCTACCGCGTAGTCTATGGCGTACGTAGCTCGCGGCAGGAGGGCAAGGTCACCGCCGCCACGCGCCGGCTGTTCTATCGCCTCATCGACGCGCTGTCGGAGGACGACCTGCCGCATGACGCCGGGGACTTCCGCCTGCTGGACCGACGGATCGTCAATGAACTCGGGCGATACTACGACTGTAGTCCCTACATCCGCGGAGCCGTGGCGTCGATGGGGTTCGACCAGGTCGGCATCAGCTACCATCGTCAGCGCCGCCAGGCCGGACGCAGCAAGTTCAACTTCCGCGCGAGTCTCCATTTGGCGATGGACGGCATCCTGAACCACTCCACCGTGCCGTTGCGCATCGCCTCGATAAGCGGGCTCGTCGGGTTCTTCGCGTCACTGGTGCTGGCGTTTGTGTATCTGTTCGGCAGGCTGTTTTTCGGGGCCTCCTGGCCACCGGGGTTTGCCACGCTCACTTTGCTGCTGCTGATCAGCATCAGCTTCAACGCCATGCTCCTGGGCATTCTGGGGGAGTACATCGGGCGGATCTTCCAGCAAGTCAAGAATCGCCCCAACACGATCATCGAGCAGACCGTCAATGTGGACTCTCCCGCACCCCAGCCTCCCCAGGTCGAGTACCGCGATCGTAACCACCCGGTGGAGTGTAGCTAGACGTCAACAGACAAGCCTCCTTGCCGATTCGATAGATGGATGATGCCATCGACGGCAAGGTGCCCGGAACCGTGAGCTTTGCCGTTGACACCGCAAGCACCTCAGGCGTAGTGTGAATCATCCGGGTACTGGGCCGAGAGGGTGGCTAGACTCGGGCAGGGTGGACAAGACCCCCCTGGCAGCACGCCCATGAAGGCGGAGTGCCTCCGAGGGGAACACACATGGCCGATCAGACCGAACTATATACCTTGCTGTCGCTGATTCGGCACGCCGAGCAGAAGATCCTCGACGTGTATACTTCCGACGTCATGCAGTGTCCTGTCCACCTGAGCATCGGCCAGGAATCCGTCGCGGTGGCCTTGTGTGCCCACCTCAGGCACGACGACCTGAAGATTGGCACCCACCGTTCGCACGCCCTGTACCTGGCCAATGGGGGCGACCTGGTGGCATTTTTCGGCGAGCTGCTGGGCCGGGCTTGTGGGTGTAGCCGTGGGTATGGCGGCTCGATGCACATGATCGACGCAGCGCACGGGCTGGTGGGCACCACCAGCATCGTCGGCGGGGCCCTGCCGATCGCGGTGGGGCTGGGCCTGTCGGTCCGCCGGCCGCGTGTGGCCGCGGTGCTTCTTGGCGACGCAGCGGCCGACCAGGGGGTGTTCGCCGAGAGCGTCAACTACGCCCAACTCCGCAAAGTGCCGCTGGTCTTTGTCTGCGAGAACAACCGCTACAGCGTCTACACCCCGCAGTGCGTCCGCCGGGCGGTTCATCCGGCCGCGGTGGCCAAGGCCTTTGGTATGGAGACGCACGAGTTTTCCATCGAGGTCGCCAACGACGTGTTCGCCCTGTACGAGCGGCTGGCGGATCCGATCGCTCGCATGCGCCAGGGGGGCGGTCCGGTGTTTATCGAGTGCAGTACGGTGCGTCGCTACGACCATAACGGTGTGTGCGACGACATCGCCGCGGGGTTCCGCGACCCGGCCGAGCGGGAGCTGTTTGACCAATTCTGCCCGATGAAGCTCGCCCGGCGCCAGATTCCCCCCGACCGGGCTGACGCCATTGACGCCGCCGTCAGGGCTTGCGTCGAGCAGGCCTACGCCCAGGCGCTGGCGTCGCAGGAGACCGTGCTGGAGTATTCGCACGCGTCTGCCGGGATCGACACGACCCTATGAGCAATTGGGGTACGACACCGAAGCTGCCGACGCTGCTGGAGCAGGGCCGCCGTCCGCTATCGTATCAGCAGGCCATCGCTGAGGCCATGCACCAGGCGCTGATGGTAGACGAGCGGGTGTGTGTGTTCGGCCAAGGGGCCACTGACAAAGGGGGCACCTACGGCACGACGCGCAGGCTGGAGGAGGCGTTTGGTGCCGAGCGCGTGTTCGACGTACCCACGGCCGAGGGGATCATCACCGGCATGGCCGTCGGCATGAGCCTAGGTGGACTGCGCCCGATCGTGATCCACCCGCGCAACGACTTTCTGCTGCTCGCCCTCGATCAGATCGCCAACCACGCCGCCAAGTGGGATCTGATGTTCGGCCATCAGCGCTCCGCGCCTGTAGCGATCCGCACGGTTGCCTGCCGCGGCTGGGGCTCGGCGGCGCAGCATTCCCAGGCCCTGCACGCGATCCTGGCGCATTTCCCGGGCCTAGAGGTGGCCTTGCCGGCGACGCCGGGCGATGCCAAGGGGATGCTGCTGTATGCGGCTCTGGAGGCCGATGGGCCCGTGATGCTGATGGAGCACAAGTGGTTGTGGAACCTGACTGGCCACGTGGAGGAGTCGGTTTACACCTGCCCGCCGGCCGAGCCTCGGGTGCTGCGTGAGGGCGATGACGTGACGCTTGTCGCTCTCAGCTACGGCCTGGCCGATGCGCTACTGGCGGCCGGGCGGTTGGCCGAGGAGCATAGGACCAAGGTCGAGGTGATCGACCTACGTTGGCTCCGCCCGCTAGAGGTTGCCTCGGTGTGTCGGTCGGTCCGCAAGACCGGCCGGCTGGTCGTGGTGGACACCGGCCACGTCCAGTTCGGAGCCAGCGGCGAGATCGTCGCGCAGGTATTGGAGCGCGTCGGCGTCGGTGCCCTCAAAGTCGCCCCGATCCGCCTCGGCATGCCAGCCACGCCCGTGCCGGCGTGCAGCGAGTCGACCTACTTCCCCGGCGTCGACGACGTGGTCGGGGCCGGCTGCCGGCTGGTCGCCGCGGAGGCCGAACAGAGGGCGTTATGAGCGAGCGGCTGGACCTGCTGCTGATCAATCCCGGCGGGCGGGGCCAGTCGTACCAGGCACTTGGCAATGAGTTCTCTGCCGTGGAGCCACCGGTGTGGGTGGGGCTGCTGGCGACCAATGTTCGTAACGCCGGGTACTCGGTGCAGATCCTCGACGCCGAGGCTGAGGGGCACGGCCCCCGGGAGGTCGCCCGATGCGTGGTGGCGGCGCGGCCCCGCTTGGCGATGACGGTGGTGTTCGGCGCCAACCCCTCGGCCTCCACGCAGAAAATGACGGCCGCCGGGGCGATCTGCGCGGCGATTCGTCAGGCGGTCCCGGAGGTCCGGCAGATGCTCGGCGGGCTGCACGTCTCGGCGTTGCCGGAGCGGACACTGCGGGAAGAGGCCGTCGATTTCGTCTGCCAGGGGGAAGGCCCCTATACGCTCCGGCCGCTGCTGGAGGCCCTGCGGACCGGAGGCGACGCATTTGCCGGCATCCCGGGCCTGTGGTATCGGGCCGACGGGCGGATCGTCTCCAACGCCCCTGCGCCGCTGATTGCTGATCTCGACGCGGAACTGCCCGGCGTGGCGTGGGACCTGCTGCCGATGGGGCGCTATCGGGCGCACAACTGGCACTGTTTCGACCACATCGACCAGCGCAGCCCGTACGCGGTGATCTACACGTCGCTGGGGTGCCCTTTTGGCTGCACCTTCTGCTGCATCAACGCCCTGTTCGGCAAGAGCGGCATCCGCTATCGCGCGATCGGCGGAGTCCTCAGCGAGATCGACCTGCTGGCGAACCGCTATGGCGTCAGGAACATCAAGATCCTCGACGAGCTGTTCGTGGCCCGTCCCGACCGCATTCACCAGCTCTGCGACGCCCTCATCGAGCGACGGTACGATTTGAACATCTGGGCCTACGCCCGCGTGGACACGGTCACGCCGGAGCTGCTGGCCAAGCTCCGGTCGGCCGGCGTGCGGTGGTTGGCGTATGGCTTTGAGTCGGCCAGCGAGCGCGTCCGCATTGACGTCCGCAAAGGCGTCGCCAGCGAGAAGGTGGACAACGCCGTCCGCTGGACGCGAGACGCCGGCAGCTACATCATCGCCAACTACATGGTCGGCCTGCCCGAAGACGACCACCAGACCATGCAAGCCACGCTCGATGAGGCGATTCGGTACAATTTCGAATACCTCAACCTCTATTGCGCGATGGCGTATCCCGGTTCGAAACTCTACGATCGGGCCGTCGCCGAGGGCTGGCCGTTGCCGAAGCACTGGCATGGCTATTCACAACTGGGCGAGGAAACCTTGCCCCTGCCGACCAAGCACCTCACCAGCGCCGAGGTGCTGCGTTTTCGTGACCGCGCCTTTGTCGCCTACCACAGCCGGCCGGAGTATCTCGATCGATTGCGCCGGAAGTTCGGCCAGCCGGTCGTTGATCACATGAGGCGGCTGTTGAGCCAGGAAATTCACCGCAAGCATGATTGATCGCTATGCCTGAGCCGCCGTTGATTAGCATCCTGTTGCCCACGCGGCAACGCCCCCAGAGGGCCCGCCGGCTGCTGGAAAGCATCGCTCACACGGCCGGTCAGCCCCAGCGCATGGAGATCCTCCTCTGTATTGACGATGACGACACCCCCAGCCACGCCATTGACCACCCTGGCCTGAACGTCCAGCGGCTGATCGGCCCGGCTGGCCGGATGGGTGAGCTGACCCGCGCCTGCTATAGGGCCAGCCGCGGCCGATACGTCCTGCTTCTTAACGACGATGTGATCTGCCGCACCGACGACTGGGATGGCGCCTTGGTCGGCGCCTTCGAGCAATTCGGCGACGACGTGGCGATGATCTGGGCCAACGACGGCTACCGCGGCCGGCGCATGCCCAACTTCCCCGCGCTATCCCGGACGGTCTGCGAGCTGATGGATGGTCCCTGCCCGGCGGACTACCACCGGATGTACATCGACACTCACCTGTTCGATACGTTTTGCAGGCTCAAGGCCCTCGGCCACGACCGAATGGTATACCTGCCTGGGGTGCTTCTGGAGCATCTGACTCACGAGATGGGCAAGGCCAGCCACGACAGCATCTACGATAAGCCCCTGAGATTCGTGGACGAGCTGGCCTTTGTGGCCTGGGACGCCCAGCGGCAGGTCCTGGCGGAGCGGCTGGCGCGATACATCGAGGGGCGGCGCGCATGAAACGGTTCGCGATCCATCCAGGCGGCGATGTGGACGTCAGCGTGATTCTGCTGGACTGGTCCTGTCGGGAGAGCTTTCACATGCTGGACTACCTCGCCCGCCAGGACCATCCGCGCCAGCGATACGAGGTGATCTGGATCGAGTACTACGACACGGTGGCGGCCGAGATCCGCCGGCGGATGGACCAGGCGTCGTCGGCGGGCAGACCGCCGCCCGTGGACACTTGGCTGGTGATGGAGATGCCGCGCCGCCTGTGCTACCACAAGCACCTGATGTATAACGTGGGACTGGCAATGGCGCGGGGTCGGATCGTGGTGATTTGCGACAGCGACGCGATGGTGGGCCCGGCGTTCCTCACCTCCATCGTCCGCGCCTTCAAGCAGGATTCCCACATCGTCCTTCACCTGGACGAGGTCCGCAATAATCACCGGGGGTTCCACCCGTTTTCGTACCCGTCCCTGGAGGAGGTGGTGGGGTTCGGTGCGGTCAACTGGCTCCACGGTCGTCCGTCCGGCCTGCTGGACAAGGCTGACCCGCTCCACTCGCGCAACTATGGGGCCTGCATGGCCGCCCTCCGGAGCGACCTAATCGACATCGGCGGGGCCGACATGCACGCGGATTACCTTGGCCACATTGCCGGCCCCTACGAGATGACCTGGCGCCTGGTCAACGCCGGCAGGCGCGAGGTCTGGCACGACAGTCAATGGTTGTGCCACGTCTGGCACCCTGGCCAGGCGGGCGACGAGAATCTCGTGGGCCCGCACGACGGCCGACACATATCGACGCGTGCCCTGCTGGCTCGGGCATCCGGCCGGGTCCAGCCGTTTGTGGCCTGGCCGGCTATCGGCGTGTTGCAGGGCGACGCCACCGGCAGCGAAGACGCCCTCGCCCAGGCCGTGGACCCAGCCTGGCTGGAACTGTGGCGTCTGGATCGGCGGGGCGGCGTTCGGCGGACGCACACACTAAGCGGCTGGACTATTCGACTGATCGAACGACGCCCTCACGATGCCGCGGGGACGCCCCCTTTTGCCGCCAAGGGCGTGCCGCTGTTTGGCCGCCGGCTGGGTTGGCCCGCGAGGCTTTGGCATGTGCCGATGATGTTGGGCGTGGCGTGGCGCCAGGTGCAGGTCAAGCGGCGGGCCATCGGCTGGTCTGCCATGTGCACGCCGGAGGCCATCCGGCGGGAGCCCGGCCGCAACTGGAACCGCCTGAAGGAATTCCTGCGGCTGCTGTTTGAATATGATCGCTACCTCGTCCGCCAGTGCTGGCTGGCCCTGGCATATTCAGCCCAGGAGGGGCGAAGAGAGCTGATCGTGTATGGCCAGGGCGAGGAGGCCAGGATTGCCTGCGCCTTGGCCGGGCATGTGAAGATAAAGGTGCGGGCGGTCTGCCCGCTGGGGCCGAATCGGCCGCGGCGGCTGTTCGGCCGCCCGACGATCTCTGAGCAGGCGATGGCAGAATCCTCCGCCACGGTCCTGCTAGCGGCGCTCGTGAATCTCCCGGCCCTGCGCAAGCGGTTGGAGGACCTTGGGCTGGGGACGCAGCGCGTGATCGGCCTGCTGTGACGCCGCAACGGGCGGGCGGAAGGTGGCTTCCATGAGCGTAGGGGGGGCGGTATCCTTTCCAGACCCCGTCGGATCGAATGGGCGGGGCGATAGCCAGAAGGGAAGGTGGCCACCGTCATGGCGCGGATTCTTGTAACCGGTGCAGCCGGGTACATCGGCTCGGTCATGGTGCCGCAACTGCTGGCGGTGGGGCATTCGGTGCTGGCGCTGGACAACTGCATGTATCGCCAGGTGCCGCTGCTGGACTGCTGCAACCATCCGAACTTCGACTTCGTCCGCGGTGACTGCCGCGACCGCGCCCTGATCGGTCAGTGCCTCAAGAAAGTCGACGCGGTTTTCCCCCTGGCATGCCTCACCGGCGCGCCGCTGTGCAAGCAAGATCCAGTTGGGGCGACCACGATCATCCGTGACGCAGTCCGGGACATCCTCCAGATGCGCTCCAGGGATCAGCGCGTCATCTATCCCACCACCAACAGCGGCTACGGCATCGGCGAGAAGGGCAAGCTCTGCACTGAGGATACGCCGCTCCGCCCGGTGAGCCTCTACGGGACGCTCAAGGTCCAGATCGAAAGGGAACTGCTGGACGCGGGCAACGTGATTACGCTGCGCCTGGCGACCGTGTTCGGCGCCAGCCCGCGCATGCGGACCGACCTGCTGGTCAACGATTTCGTGCTGCGGGCGGTGCGCGATCAGTACATTGTGCTGTTTGAGGCCGATTTCAGACGCAACTACCTGCACGTGCGGGACACGGGCGAGGCGTTCATCTTCTGCCTGGAGAACTTCGAGCGGATGAAGGATGAGCCGTACAACGTGGGGCTGTCGGAGGCGAACGTCTCCAAGCGGGAGCTGTGTGAGGAGATCGCCCGCCAGGTGACGGACTTCTATTTCACCGAGTACGAGCTGGGCAAGGACCTGGACAAGCGCGACTACGTCGTGTCCAACGCAAAGATCGAAGCAGCGGGCTTCAAGGCCCGGCGGACGCTGGCCGAGGGCATCGCGGAACTGATCAAGGCCTACCGGCTGCTGCCAAGCTTCCCGTACGGGAATGTCTAAGCGGCCGGGGCGGAGCGGAACGTTTTGCCGGTCGAGGCGCGAATGAGAATCCCGTTTGGAACCATCACGGTCACCGACACGGCGCGAAACCTCATTCAGGAGGCTCTGGCCAGCAAGCGGCTTTCCGGGGGCGCGCTGGTCCGTCGGCTGGAGGAGCGTTTCGCCAAGCTCACCGGCACCAAGGAAGCCGTGGCGGTCTCGTCCGGCACCGACGCCGATGCCCTGGCGCTGGCCGTGCTGTATGATTTCGGCGCCAGGCGAGGCGACGAGGTGATTGTGCCGGCGCTCTCGTTTGTCGCCACGGGCAACGCCGTGCTCCAGGCGGGGTTCGAGCCGGTCTTCGTCGACGTGGAGCGTGCGACGCTGAACATCAACCCCGCCCTGATCGAAGCGGCCGTCACCGACCGCACCGTGGCCGTCATGCCGGTGCACCTGATGGGCAAGCCCGCCGAGATGGACACGATCAACGCGATTGCCAGGACACACGAGCTCACCGTGGTCGAAGACGCCGCCGAAGCGCACGGGGCGGTCTACAAAGGCCGCAACATCGGGGCGCTGGGCGACATGGCGGCCTTCAGCCTGTACGTGGCGCACATCATCACGTCGATCGAGGGGGGCATCGTGACGACTGACCGCGAGGATTTCGCCGAGGTCCTTCGCTCGCTGAGGAGCCATGGCCGGGCGTGCAAGTGCAAGCAGTGCGTCATCAATACCTCCGATGGTGGGTGCCGCAAGCGGTTCCAGGTCGGCTCGGACGTGCGATTCGTCTTCGAGCGCATCGGGTTCTCCGCGAAGATGAACGAACTGGAGGCCGCCGTGGGACTGGGCAGCCTGGAACGCTACGAGGAGATCCTCCAGAAGCGTCACAACAACCTCCTGACCATGATAGACCGGGTCCGGCAGTTCGAACCCTATGTGTTCACCTTCCGCCAAGAGGCGCACGAGCGGATCGGCCCGCACGCCCTGCCGCTGTGGGTGGCCCAGGACGCCCCGTTCACCCGCGATGAGCTTGCGCGGTATTTCGAGCAGGTCGGCATCGACACGCGGAACCTGTTTTCGTCGATGCCCACTCAGTGCGCCGGGTTTGCCTATCTTGGGCACAAGCTGGGCCAGTTTCCCCAGGCCGAATACTTCGGCACCCACGGACTGCACCTGGGTGTGCACCAGGACCTCTCGGCCGAGCAGATCGATTACTTCATCGATAGCCTCGGCGAGTTCATCGCCGCCGAGACCTGAGCCTCCCGTGGACAAGACCTCGCGCATCTACGTCGCCGGACACAGCGGGCTGCTGGGTAGCGGCCTGTGCCGGGTACTGCGCCGCCAGGGCTATCGCAACCTCTTGGTCTGCACGCATGCCGAGCTGGAGCTGACGGACCGGCGGGCCGTTGAGGTGTTCTTTGCCGCCCAAAGGCCGGAGTACGTCTTTCTGGCCGCGGCGATGGTGGGAGGGATCCACTGCAACGCGGCCTACCCGGCCGAGATGATCCACGCGAACTTGGCTATCCAGGACAACGTCATCGATGTCGCTCACCGGGCGGCCGTCAAGGGCCTGTTCTTCCCGGGGTCGGCCTGTGCGTATCCCAAGCATGCCGAGGAGCCGCTTCGGCCCGAGGCGATCCTAACCGGCCCGGTCGAGCCCACGAATGAGCCGTTTGCCGTGGCGAAGATCGCCGGCATCCGCATGTGCCAGGCCTACAATCGCCAATACGGGACCCGATTTCTGGCGGCCATCCCTGCCGCGCTGTATGGGCCCGGCGACCACTTCGACGCTAATGGGCATGTTGTAGCTGCCCTCATGGCCCGGTTCCACCAAGCCAAGTGCTCGGGCGCCGCGTCCGTAGACGTCTGGGGCACCGGGAGACCGCGGCGGGAGTTCTTGTATGTCGATGATGCCGCCGAGGCGATGGTCCTACTGATGAACCGAGACCCTGGGGGCGAACTGGTCAACATCGGCAGCGGCGAGGACATCGCCCTTGCCGATCTGGCAGGGGAGATCGCCCGCGTGGTGGGCTTCACCGGCCGGATCGTCTTTGACGCGTCTCGGCCCGACGGTATCCCGCGCCGGCTGCTGGATTCCACCCGCATCCGCCAGATGGGCTGGCGGCCCCGGACCGCCCTGGCGGAGGGCCTGGCGGCCACCTACGAATGGTTCTTGGGGCACAAGGTGGCCGAGCCAACCTGATTTGCGGCCCCTGGGCCGATCGGAGGAGAATCGCTTGACTTCACTGGCCGTCGGGATAACCATGTCTTGGCGTGGCGCGGATTGGCGGCTAGGGCGCGCGCCGGGGGACCGTCCCAGTCGACGCCCGGCCAGAGGACTTAGCCAAGTGCCGAGTAAGGCGATGGATATACCTGTGTGCATCCTGGCCGGCGGGCTGAGCAAACGCCTGCGCCCGCTCACGGAGACGATCCCGAAGCCGATGGCCCCAATTGGCGATAAGCCCTTTTTGCAGCTTGTGTTAGAGCATTTTGCCTCCCTGGGATTTCGCCGGTACGTCCTGGCCGTTAGCTACCTGTGGGAGCAGATTCGCGACCACTTCGGTGACGGCAGCCGATTCGGTTGGCGGATCGAGTATTCTGTGGAGGCTGAGCCACTGGACACCGGCGGCGCGGTCCGCTACGCTCAGAGCCTTTGGGGCACCTGCGCGGTGGTGGCCAACGGCGACACGTTTGTCCCGGAAGATTGGCGCGGTCTGGTGGCCATCCAGGAGCGGTCCGGCCTGCCGGTTGCCATGTCACTGGTGTGGCAGGATGACTGTGACCGGTTCGGCCGCGTGGAGGTCCGGGACGACCGCGTGGTCGGGTTCGTGGAAAAGGGCCGTCACGCCGGCGCCGGGTGGATCAATGCCGGCGTGTACGTGCTACAATCAACGGCCTTGGATGGCTTTGAACGCGGGCAGCGATTTAGCCTGGAGCGGGACGTGTTCCCAAGGCTCATCGGGCGCATCGCAGCCTATCGGTGCGGCAAGTCCTTCGCGGACATCGGCACGGCCGAATCGCTGGCGCAGTTCCGACAAACAGTCCATGGCGGGGGCACGAACGCATGAGGCCGATGGTGACTGGTGGCATGGAGGTCGTAAGTCAGGCCCCGGCACGGATCAGCTTTGCCGGTGGGGGCACGGACATCTCCCCGTATCCAGAGACCTATGGTGGGGAGGTTTTCAACGCCACAGTCTCCATCTTCATGTCGGTGCGACTGCGGATCCGCGACGACAAGAAGGTCCTTGTGCACGCCAACACGCGGCCAGAGCCAATGGAGTATGAGAGCTTCGATAAGTTGGAGTTCGACGGCCGGCTGGACTTCATCAAGGCGACGGCCAAGGCCATGTACGACGGGGATCACGGCTTTGAGCTGTATGTCTATTCCTCCCTGCCCATGCGCAGTGGCCTGGGCGGCTCGGGGGCCATGTGTGTTGCGGTGCTCGGGGCCTTCAATCACATTCGCAAGAAACCTCTAAACAACTACGAGCTGGCCGAACTGGCCTACGAGATCGAGACCGTGCAACTAGGCAACGCCTCGGGACGGCAGGACCAGTACGCCGCGTCGTTCGGCGGGTTTAATCACTTCGAGTTCCTCGGCGGCAACCATGTGCGGGTCAGCCGGCTGGACATGCACAGCGCCGGCAATCGCATGTTGAACCAGGCGCTGCTGCTGTTCTGGCTGGGTGACCGCTCGGCCTCCGGGCACATCATCGAGGACCAGATCCAAGGCATGAAGAATGACGGGCTGGCCCTCAAAGCCTTGCACGCGACCAAGCAGCATGTCTCGGAAATGCGCGAGGCCATGCAGGACCTGGACATCCGGCGCATCGGCCGACTGCTGGATACCCTCTGGCAGGAGAAAAAGCGCTTCAGCCCCCTGGTCACCAGCGAACAGATCGACGCGATCTACGACGGCCTGCGACAAGCGGGGATGATCGGCGGCAAGATCACCGGCGCCGGCGGCGGGGGACACATGCTGGCCTGCTGCGACATTGAGCGGCGCGACGCGATGCTTGCGGCCGCCGAGGAGATGGGCGTGAGGCACGTGCCGTTCTCCTTTGTCCAGGAGGGCGTCTTGAGCTGGCAGGCGCCGATCCGCACGATCATGGATTCAACCTATGTGAAGGTCCCCAGCACCGAAGGCAAGCACATCAAGGGCGCGGCCAAACAGACCAACCCTTGACCGGGGCGTGCAGGCGCCACCTGCGTCAGGCCTCCGCTGGTGTGGCGGGCTGGTGCGGCTATCGTTGCAGGAACGGTCTTGGGCAAGAACACAATCGGTCGGTCGTGAAAGACTGCATGGTTCCTTCGCCGGGGGAACGTCCAGGATTGCCGCGGGAACGGTCTCCGTCCAGGGCACAGTCTATTTGGGCGGTCCGGTTCTTTGCGCGCAACAAACAAAAACAAGGTTCCTGACCGTTCCCGCTGCGGTCAGCGGTGGGCTTCGCAGTAAGGAGCCGTTGGCCCCGGCCATGGGCCGGTCACGTGCGGCGGGGTTGGCGCAGGGCGGCACGGGGTGGTTCGGTCCGCCCTCTGGACAGTCTGCGGACGATCCAGCGACGTGGGCCAACGTGGTGGAACCGTGGCGGGTGGGCCCGGGAGATGCTCGGGACGGTCTGGACGGTTCATCCCCCCCGATATCGGAGGCCACCTTGTTGTCGTCCAATAAAGGCTGTCGGCCAGCAGGTTGCCCAGTTGCGGCGGCGACAACAAGCAAGGGCGCTGTTTTCGATTCTTGCGAAAGCAGCAAATAAGGCCACGCACCGCTTTCGGCCTACGATGTGGGCGGACGTTCACTGGCGGCGGTCGCCAGTAGGGGCCTGCGGCAATGTGCAAAGGGTCTGGATGGCTGCCTTCACGGCATCGGGCATGGCGGACCAAGCGTTGACCAACGCCATCAGCTCTGGAGGAAGGGCGGTGGTGCCCGGGCACACAGTGGGGCTTTCGCCCCCAGCGCCAACTTGTGCGCCACTTTCCGCAAGTCGCGTGTTGTCAAAGTCCGGCGCAGGATTCAAAATCCTGTCAGGTTCACCCCTGGTGCGGGTTCGACTCCCGCCTCCGGCATCCTGCTCCGCTCCCGTACGGGAGCTTCGCAGGACTCATTCTGCGAAGGCGAGCGAAGCGAGCAAGCAGGGTGCCCTCCGAAGCTCATTGCATGAGCGAAGGAGGGCATCCGCCTCTCCGGCCGGTGGGCGGGCGGGGCTATGTCGCGGGGCCCACTGACCTTGCGGGCTTTGATTTGCCCTCCGGGCGGCCTTGAAGAACGGCCCTGTCCAGTGATATGATGTAATGAGGACCCGGGTAGGAGTCCTCGCTGTGGTGTGCCGTAAGCGAAAAGCAAGGCTGCTGGGCGTGGGCCTAGACCGCGACGACGAGATGGTGCGCATCACGCGCGGGAGGAACTTTCACCTCGTCGGCGGGTCGCGCGACACGCACCGCTCGATGCAGGAGAAGTGCCGTCGGTTCAATGAAAAGCTCTCCACTCGCGGGAAGGAGCTGGACGACCTGGAGCACCAGGAGTTCCTGGACCTGGCGGCCGAGTGCCGGATGAACGTCGTGCAGCACCGCGGCAACGAGAAATAGGCCACAGAAAAGCCGAAATTTTCCCCTTGCCCCTTTCGCGGGGGGCAGGGGATAATAAGTGCGTCACTTCACGTGTGTCTGGACAGGAGGTCCGGCGAGGTTAAAAGGAGTTGCACGTCCCCAAGTCGGGTTTCCCGACGAAGGCACTGGCCGCAGTTGTCCAGTTGTAGTGCCGCAAAGGCCGCGGAGGCATCCGTTCGGAGGTGCGTTCATGCGTGCGTTCCGGCCTAGTCACTTCTCTCAAGAAGAGGACTACAACGAAGACGCCGACAGGGCCAAACAGGACAATCTCCGGATCTACACGCAACGTGCTCAGGCTGGGCTGCCGCTGTTCACGACCATTGCCCAGGAGCTGAGCCCGCCCGCCAAGAGGCTTGTGGTGGGTGGCTGAGGTGTCAGGCGTACCGCTGTAGATGTTCTGCCGTAGATGTGCCTGTCGTTCGGCGTGCGGGGCGGTGGTTTGGTGCGAGCTGCCGCCGGAGGGTTGTTGCGGGGCCGAGGGCGTGTCTGTCCCTTGGGGGCTGGGTATTTCCTTTTTCCACTGTGCCGCGATCTGCTGCGCGGGCTGCTGCGGTGGGCACGCGCGGCCGTGTATAATCCGCTGACGTGGCCACGCACTGGTTCACTGGCGATGCGCACCTGCCGAGCGCCGACGTCCTGAGCGGGCCCCAGCCGCGGCTGAGGAGGCTCGGCGATGG
>JALHTV010000011.1 GCA_022866005.1 Phycisphaerae bacterium | reverse complement strand
GCGTCAGCGCGTAGGCCACCATCGCGGTGGTGGTGCTCTTACCGTGCGTGCCGGAGATCGCGATGCCCACCCGCTCGGCCATGAGGCGCCCGAGCATCTGGCTGTACTTGATCACCTCCAACCCGCGGCGGCGGGCGGCGACCAGCTCGGGGTTGTGCTCGTGGATCGCGGCGGAATAGACGACCGTCTCGCAGTCGTCGGGAATGTTCTCGGCCCGCTGGCCGATGGAGATGGCCGCGCCCTCGGCCGTCAGGAGCTCCACGGTGCCGCTGGTGGCGGCGTCGCTGCCGCTGATCACGCCCCCACGCTCCAGCAGCATCCGCGCCAGCGCCCGCATCCCGCAGCCGCCGATGCCGATCAGGTGGATCCGTCGGCCCTCATAAGACTGCTGGGAGGCGCGAAGGGTCCCTACCGCGATCTTGGACTTGGTCTCCATTCCGGCCAGCATGGTAGCTCTCCTCAGCCGCGGCGTCAAATACGCGGCGGGACACGGACCTTCCATCGCACGCTCCGGCCGTGTCGAGACGCCAGCTATACTATCGCCAAGGCAAAACGGTTTCCTTTAGGCCAGTGTTTGATAGGGGATACGGAGTTTCCCTCCCAGGCCCCAAGCCGCCGGCCCAAGGGCACCCCGGGCCGCCAAAGCCCCGGCCGACCGGGCTGGACGCGGAGGCCGGCCGCCTAGCCCCTGCCGCCCGCCGTCACCAGCCACTCGGCCACGGCGGCAGCGGCCGAGGGCCGGGCGGCTAGGCCCGCCGCGGCGCGGGTCATGGCTTCCAGCGCAGCAGCGTCGCGGAGGAGCGGCACCAGCACGCCGCGCAGTGCGGCCGCGTTGGCGGCGGCGTCTTGACGGTCCTCGCAGACCACGGCCGCCCCACTGTCGGCCAGGGCGGCGGCGTTGTGGTACTGGTGGCGGTCGGCGTGATGAGGATAGGGCATCAGCACGGCCGGGGTCCCGGTCGCGGCCAGCTCCGCGATCGTCACGGCCCCCGCTCGCGCCAGGGCCAGGTCGGCCGCGGCGTAGGCCAGGTCCATGCGGTCGCAGTAGCCCTGCGTGCGAACCGCCAGGCCCTTGTCTTCCAGGGCCCGTTGGATCTGCTCCGCGCGCGGCGAGCCCGTGAGGTGCAGCAGTTGCCAGTTCGCGGCAAACTCACTCAGTCTGGTCGCCAACCGCTCGACGGCCTCGCCCAGCGCCTCAGCCAGCAGGCTGCCGCCGAAGATCAGCAGGGTCCGGCGGTCGGGCCGCAGGCCGAAGTGAGCGACCGCCTCGGCCCGGTCGGCGCCGGTCAATCCCCGCCGAACCGGGCAGCCCACGCAGCGGACCCGCTCCCGCAGGCGATCCGCAAAGGCCTCGCGGCTGGAGGGAAACTGCGTGAAGATCACCTCGGCCCTGGTCGCGAGCATCCAGTTGGCCTTGCCGGGGACGGCGTCGGGGTTCAGCAGGGCCGTCGGCACGTGCGCCCGGGCCGCACAGCAGACCCCGGGGCCCGCGGCAAACCCGCCCAGCCCCAGCACCGCCGCGGGCTGGAGGTCCAGGATCAGCCGCCGCGCCAGGATCACTGACCTGCCCCAGGCGATCAGGAACCTCGGCCAGCCCCACGGGCGCGCCGGCAGCGGCCGCACCGGCTGCGGCACGAACGGGAAGGGCTGCGCCTCGAGGATGCGGCGGTCGATCGCGCGGCCCGAACAGGCAAAGACCACCTTGGCCGCGGGCCGAAGGGCCAGCAACTCCCCCGCCACCGCCAGGCCGGGGTACAGGTGCCCACCCGTGCCCCCACCGGCCAAGATGTAGATGTCAGTAGGCATGTTCACCTGGGTGACAGACCGGCCGCCATGACCATTGACGATTGACCGTTGACGATTGTCAATCGGTTTCCTCCTCGGGTCCCGCCGCGCGTGAGAAAGCCCGGCCAGTGAGGCGTCAGGTCGGGCGGGGATGAGCGGTCACGGAGACCATCAGGGCCACCGCGCCCGCCACGAGGACCAGGGCCGTCCCCCCGGCCGAGATGAACGGCAGGCTCGCACCGGTGGGCGGGGCGGCCCCGGTGTCCACGGCCACGTGCAGCACGGCCTGGGCCGCCACCAAGAACCCCAGCGACCCGGCCAGCAGCCGCCCCTGGTCGTCCCCGGCCACCTTCACGGCCTTGGAGGCCTGCCAGATCCACACCAGCAGCAACCCCACCATCAGCACCGCGCCCAGGAAGCCGAACTCCTCACAGTACACCGAGAAGATGAAGTCCGTGCTGTCTTCCGGCAGATAGCCCAGCTTCTGCACGCCGGCGCCCAGCCCCTTGCCCCACCATCCGCCGGTCATGACGGCCAGCAGCGCCTGCTTGGGCTGATAGGCACTGGGGTTGGTGGCGGACTGTGGATCCAGCATGGCCGTGATCCGCTGCCAGCGGTGCTCGCAACGGACGACCAGCAGGTAGAACGCCCCCGCCGCAGGGGGGATCAGCGACGCCAAATAATACCAGGGCACGCCGGCTAGCAGCAGCGTGACCGCGGCAGCCAGGGCGATGACCACGGCCGCCCCGAAGCCCTGCGTGATGACCACCGCGACGCACGCCCCGATCAGCGCCGCGGCCGGAACGAAGGTCTTGAAGAAGGCCCGCTTGTCGGTGCCGGACCGGGCCAGCCACGTGGCGAGAAAGACCACCAGGGTGATCTTGATCAGCTCCGACGGCTGGAAGCCGATGGCGTACTGGGCCGGGCCCACGCGGAGCCAACGAGCGTGCCCACCGATGCTCTTGCCGATGCCCGGCACGAAGACCACCAGCCCGCACGCAAACGCCACCCCCAGCACCGCCGCCGGCACGACCGGCAGGCGCCGCCCCACGTCCAGGAGGCGATAGTCCACGCGCCACAGCGTGACCATCGTCAGCACCGCCAGGGCCGCGAAGCTCGTGTGGCGGACGTCCGCTCGGGCGTACCAGG
>JALHTV010000104.1 GCA_022866005.1 Phycisphaerae bacterium | reverse complement strand
GTGCGGGGGCTTGTGGACGCCGCCCGTTGCCTACTGCCTGATGCCTGATCCCCGCTCGCCGGTCCGTGGTCGTCAGCCCTTGGCCAGTTTCACCAGGACTTCCAGGCCGCGGGCGAGCTTGTCATCGCTGGTGGCGTAGGACAGGCGGAAGTGCGTGTCGCGGGACGAGAAGACGTTGCCGGGGATGATCAGGACGTTGCTGGCGATCGCCTTGGAGACAAAGGCCGTCGCGTCGCCGCCGGGGGCGGGGCAGAAGGCGTAGAACGCCCCGGCAGGGGTGACCAGTCCCATGCTCCCGCCCAGCGCCTCGGCCACCATGTCGCGCTTCTTCTTGTACGCGGCCACCTCGGCCGACATGTCCGCGTGCATCGCCACCCGCGCGGCCTCCTGCGCCATGCTGGGGGCGCAGACGAAGCTGTACTGCTGGAGCATGGTCATCTTCTCCAGGATCGCCGCCGGCCCGGTGCACCAGCCGATCCGCCAGCCGGTCATCGCGTAGCTCTTGGAGAAGCCCCGCATCAGCAGCGTGTTGTCGTAGACCGACACCATGGACACGTACGGGAAGTCGTAGCAGAACAGGTTGTAGATCTCATCGCTGACCACCAGCAGGTCGCGCCGGGCGGCGACATCGGCGATCTGTCGCAGCTCGCCCTCGGTATACACCGCCCCGGTCGGGTTGCTCGGGGAGTTGATGATTAGCAGTCGCGTGCGGTCGGTGATCGCCGAGGCCAGGCGATCGATGTCCGGGCGGAAGTCGTCGTAGGTGCTCACCAGGACGCACGTGCCCCCGCAGAGATTCACCAGGTGGGCGTACATGACGAAGTAGGGGTCCATGAAGACCACCTCGTCGCCCGGATTGACCAGCGTCAGCAGCGCCAGCATCAGCGCCCCGCTGGTGCCGGAGGTCACCAGGTACCCGCGCTCGCCGAACACCGCCCCGCGGTACGGATCGCGCCAGCCGAACTCCTTACAGCAGGCCTCAGCCAAGTCGGCGCGAAGCTCCTCGGTGCCCTGGGTCTGGGTGTACTTGTTCTTGCCGGCGCGGATGGCGTCGATGGCGGCCTGCTTGACGGCCGGCGGCACGTCGAAGTCCGGCTGGCCGATCGACAGGTTGATGGGGTCGGTGAGCTTGGCCGCCAGGTCAAAGACCTTGCGGATGCCCGAGGCATCCAGCAGGGCCATGCGATCGGCGATGGCGTGGCTCTTGCGGGTCATGGCGCTCCGGCCCGGTGACCAGGAGCCGGCGGGGTCATTTCTTCTTGTCCGGGGCCTTGGCGGCGCCTTTGGCCTCGCCCTTGGCGGCGGGAGCTGCGCCCTTGCTGGGGGCAGCAGCGCCCTTGGCTGCGGGGGGTGCACCCTTGGCGGGGGCAGCGGCGCCCTTGGCGGCCTCGCCCCCGGCCGGGGCAGCACCTCCGGCGGCGACCACGGCGCCCTCGGTGCCCAGGGCCAGTTCGGCGGCAGCCTTTTTGGTCTTGGTCCCAGCCTTGGAATGCCGCACGCGGACCTTCGGCAGGCCCAGCGGGCTGTCGGTGGCCGGGTCGAACTTGCCCTCGTCGATCAGCTTGGCGATGCGCTCGGAGCGGCTGAGCACGGCCCGCGAGCCCATCAGCCTACCATGGGGCTTCAGCGTCCTATCCATCGTCATCGCTACAAACTCCTGATCGCCTCTGGGCCGGTCCCTACGGCGTCACGAACCAGCCTCGTTCGCCTTGGCGGAAATCATACCGGCCGCCTTGGCGGCTGTAGAGCCTGCCCTGCTCCTCGATCGCCCGTAGGTAGCGCTGGGCATCGGGGCTGTCGGTCATGTCAAAGCCGCGCAGCGACACCACAATATACTGACGGGGCGGCCCGCGGAACACCATCACCGCCACCGGTTCGCCCTTGCTGTTGAGGTACTGGGCGATGGCCTCGGCGTCGGCGCGGTGTTCGTCGGTGACGCCCCTCAGGCCCTGGATGACCAGGTAGTACTTGCCCTTGATCAGGCCCATCTCACTGCTGCGCTGCCCGCCGTTGGCGGCCGTGCCCGAGGCCTCGGCCGTCCTGGCGGCCAGCGACTCGCGCCGGTCGGCACCGACGCCGGTCCGCTCCGAACGGTTCTGGGCTGGCAGCGGCCCGGCGCCCTGCCCCACCTGGCTGGAGGAGGAGGCGTGCCTGGCCAGCAAGCCCAGCACGAACACCGCCACAATCAGCAGCACCCCCGCCACGCCGGCCAGGATCGCCTGAACAGGGGTAATCGTCACCCGCAGCCGCTGGCCCTCAGCGGCCAGGAGCTTCTCGCGCAACCGCCTGACCCGGTGGGACTTATCCGGCGCGCCGAGCGCGGCGGCCTGGCCCGTCCCGGGCAGGTCCTCCACCGGGGACGGCGCCTCGGCACCGGATGGCTGGACCGGTGGCGCCCTGAGCGGCTTCTTGCCACCGCTCATCCAGTCCGGAACCGTGATGAGGTCACCGGGCTTGGCCTTTCCCTTGTGGATCAGCTCGAACAGCGCCGGTGAGTCCTTTTTCTTGCGCACCACTGCGCTCCTTGCCCTCGCCAGGAGAAAAGGACGAAAGATGCCGACACGTCAGGCGCTTGGGGCGATGCTACCGGCCGCGGGCCGATGTGTCAAGGCCGGTGGGGCCCGACACGCACCCTATCGGGAACCCTTCTGAATGGGTGTACAACCCGGGTGCAAGGCAGACCCTGCACATCCCAGATGGGCACCGCGCAGTAAAGGGAGTGAGTGAGCTTCCCTCGCTAGCTCTACCAACCCCTTGCCCTTGTCGAGGGATCATCTCCCCTTATTCGTCCCTTTTGCAGGCGCGCCCTTGGAGGATTGTGTGTGGATTCTTACACTAGCTCGACTGAGGATCTCACCTGCGCTCTCTTGGTGCGCCGTATGCGCATTCAAGATGGCCTTGCTTATCTGTCCTTGATCTCCCTGAGTATTAGACGCGCGCGAAGACACTTGCCTGGCCATGCTGGATCTCCTTTTCCGCGTCAGGCGTACAATCTGAAGAACGCTCTGCTCTTAACACCCTGAAATCGTTCCATCGTGACACCCTCCCTTTCGAAAACCTGTCTTGCCTCTTCCATCGGATAGGGCTCTGCATACACAACCTTCCGTATTCCGACCGTTACGATCTTGTTCGCGCAAAGATTACAGGGGAATGTTGTTGAGTAGAGTACACATCCATCACGGGTATTGTGTCCGTCCGGCTCTCTCTTGTCAAATACGGGCAGGTTCACCCCGAACTTGGCGAGGTTCAGAATGGCGTTCTCTTCTGCGTGAAGCGCCCGGCACATATCAAGCAGGTTGCCTACCCTCCCCGAGCCCCCTCCAGGGAGGAAATCCGCAAAGACCCTTTTTCGACATTTTGGACAGATATAGTCCAATTCGACGATAGCTAAGCACTTTGGGCAGCGGGTGGTGAACGAAACAATCTCTGTCCCGCAATGCTTGCACTTGTCGCTCAGGGTCACCGGCTCCCCACAGTTTGGACAGTGCTTTATGTCCTTCCCTATGCTCTCCAGGATTACGTCACGAGCACACCTACCAAACCTCGGGTCACGGACACATGGCTCCAGTGCACTTGGCACATCGTTGTGAGCAGCAGCAATAATGTCACCGGTTGGGGAGGCAATCACCGCCCCAACCTTGCGCTTCAGACAGGACGACCTCTTACTCTCAACATAGGCAGCAGTCATCAAGGCTTCTTCCTTTCTGGCAGGGCGCTCAGCAGGTGGTCTCCCCTTGGCAACGTGCTCTATCAGGGAGATGTAGCGGTCATAGAGGACACGGGCGACGTACTCCTTGTAAGGGATCAGCGCGTCAGGGGAGACATCAGCCTCGTTTATGACGATGATGTCAGACAGGTAGTTGCACTCCGTCACCTGCTGCCCATAGGCAGTGTGCTCGTCACGGTCCCGAGTATCAGCCGCTTCGAACTCCTGGGAGTCTCTGAACCTCTTCCCAAGGCCAATGGTCCGAGTTTGCCGAACGGCCGTCTCCGCCTGGACCGAGATAAGGTAGAAGTTTGGGAGCTGCTGCAAGGTCTCTATCTCACCTTTGTTCCTGATCCCATCGACAACAACCCCGACCGGTCGATCCTTCCCACCACGTGACGGGAAAGCTTTACTTATCTTCTTCAACGCATGAACGACAAGGTAGTCACGCCCAAGGTGCATCCTGCATTGGTTTCCGATGTCTTGAAGGGTCTTTGTTGTCTCCTCCATTCCCGCCGAACGTGCCACTTCATGAATAAAGTCTGACAACGAACAGTGCAGATATTTGTGGTGGCTGGCTAATCCGCGCGCAAGGTAGGTGCACCCACTACCCAGAGCACCGGTCAGCCCAATAACGACCAAGTCAGTTGAGAAGTTCGAAAGATCAACTGGCCTGCCCTTAGCCGCGCCTTCCTGGCCTGCCATCGCATTGCCCCAAGGGAAAGTTCCCTACGCGGTTCAAACAGTGCTCATCCTCGAATTCTCCCACTGGGCACAGATGCGTGTCCACAAGTTTTAGGGCACAAAAACAGACCGCTCGGATCCACGGAAGCAGAACTGGAAGACTGACTCAGTTGGGACCGCGGTCTATAATGCGGCCATGGCGGATGAGGACGAGCGATTCATGACGCTGGCGCTGGAGTTGGCTGGGCGCGGCCGGGGCGCTGTCGAGCCCAACCCGATGGTCGGGGCGGTGCTGGCCAGGGGCCAAGAGGAGCTGGCCCGCGGCTGGCACCAGCGATTCGGCAGCCCTCACGCTGAGGTGGAGGCCCTGTCGAGCGCCGCGGCGGCGGGGGTGGACTCACGCGGTGCGACGATGTACGTGACGCTGGAGCCCTGCTGCCACCACGGCAAGACGCCGCCCTGCACCGAGGCGCTGATCGCCGCGGGATTGGCCCGCGTGGTCGTAGCGATCGAGGATGTCGACAGCCACGTGGCCGGGCGGGGCATCGCGGCACTGCGGGCGGCGGGCATCGAGGTCGCCATCGGCGTCTGCCGCGACCAGACCCGGCGGTTGCTGGCGCCCTACATCAAGCTCCGCACCGCCCACCGCCCGTGGGTGCTCTGCAAGTGGGCCCAGACGGCCGAGGGCTTCCTGGCGCTGCCGGCCGGGCAGGGGCGGTGGATCTCCTCGCCGGCCTCGCGCCAGCACGGCCATCGGCTGCGGGGCTTGTGCCAAGGCGTGTGTGTGGGCGTGGGCACGGTCCTGGCGGATGATCCGCTGCTGACCAACAGGAGCGGCGCCGGCCGCGCGCCGCTGCGGATCGTGCTGGACGCCACGCTGCGGATGCCGCCGGCGTGTCGGCTGGTCGCGACGGCGTCACAGTCACCGGTGCTCGTGGCGACGACCCCCGCCGCCATCGCCGCCCAGGAGCGCGTAGCCCAAGAGCTCACCCGCGCGGGCGTGGAGGTGCTCGCCCTGCCCCCGGCGGCTGGGTCGGCCGATCGCCCGCGCGTGGACCCCGGCGCGCTGCTGGATGAGTTGGGGCGGCGCGAGCATACCTATTTACTGGTCTAGGGCGGGGCGGAGGTGTTACGGTCGTTCGCGTTGGGCGGGGGGGCGGATGAGCTGTGGGCCTACGTCTGCCCCTCATCCGGCGGGGGCGGCACGGCCGAGCTGCCGCGGTTCGACATCGCCGAGGCTGCCAAGACCCTCAAGCTGCCGTCGCCGCAGGTGCAGACCTTCGGACCCGATCGGCTGGAGCGCTACGTACTGAAATGAAGATCAAACGCCTTCTATTGCGGCCGCTGGCCCGCCTGGCCGCCCTGCACGCCGGGGCGCAACTGCGGGCGTTCCTCGATGCCCACCGCCGCACCGCGCAGGTGCAGCAGCAGTTGCTCACCGAGCTGCTGCGCTGCCACAGCGAGACGGACTTCGGACGCGATCACGGTTTTGCGCGGGTGCGATCCTACGAGGACTTCACCAAGGCCGTGCCGGTCGGCACCTACGAGATGCATCGGCCGTACATCGAGCGCGTGTGGCACGGCCAGACCACCGCCCTGCTGCCACCGGGAGAGCCAGTTGCGATGTTCTCTCGCACCAGCGGGACGACGGGCCAGCCCAAGCACATCCCGGTGACGCCGCGCTTCCTGAGCGCGATGCGCCGGGGGTGGAACGTGTGGGGCCTGGCGGCACTGAACGACCACCGCGGTGCCTGGCTGCGGCCGATCCTACAAATCTCCTCCCCCATGCGCGAGCTGGACAGTCCCACGGGCGTGCCCTGCGGGGCGATCAGCGGATTGCTGGCGCTGACGCAGAAGCCCATCGTGCGGCGGATGTACGTTGTGGCGCCGGCGGTCGCGGACATCGCCGACCCGGTGGCCCGGTGCTACGTGACGCTGCGGTGCTGCGTCGGGCGCGACGTGGCGTTTATCACCACGGCCAATCCCTCCAGCACGATCAAGCTCATCGAGACCGGCCAGGCCCACGCCGAGCGGCTCATCCGCGACCTCGCCGACGGCACGGTGGATCCGCCGGGCCACCTTCCGCCGCAGGTCGCGGCGGGCCTGCGCTTCCGGCCGGACCGCCACACCGCCCGGCGACTGGCCGAGGGCCTCCGTCGCGATGGGAGGCTGCTGCCGCGGCACTTCTGGAACCCGGAGTACCTGGCCAACTGGACCGGCGGCACGTTGCGCCTGTACCTGCGCCGGCTGGGGGAGCTGTTCGGGCCGGTGCCCGTCCGCGACATCGGCTTGCTCGCCAGCGAAGGGCGCTTCTCCGTGCCGCTGCACGACGGCACGGCGGCTGGGGTAGCGGAGATCACGGGCAACTTCCTGGAGTTCATCCCGGCCGCCCAGGCCGAGCGCGCCCAGCCCGACACCTTGCGGGCCCACGAAGTCGCGATTGGCCAGGAGTACTCCCTGGTGGTAAGCAACTGGGCGGGGTTATTCCGGTACCACATGGACGATCGCGTGCGGGTGGTGGAGAGGCTGGGGGATAGCCCGGTCTTTGAGTTCCTCTCGCGCGGGGCGCACACGGCCAACATCACCGGGGAGAAGATCACCGAACACCAGGTGGTCGAGGCCATGCATCGGGCCGCGGTGGCCACGGGGGCGGGCGTGGAGCGGTTCGTCCTCCAAGGCCGATTCGCCGCCACACCGTTCTACGAACTCCGCCTGGAAGTCCCCGACGGCATGGCCCTCGGCCGCCTGGCTACGGCGATGGACGAGGTGCTGGGTGAGTTGAACGTGGAGTATCGCTCCAAGCGGTTCAGCGGGCGGCTGGGGCCGATCCAGCCGGTCGTGCTCGCGGCGAGGACGCTGGAATCAGCCGAGCGCGAGCAGATCCGCCTTCGCGGCGGGCGCAGCGAACAGTACAAACACAAGTACCTGCTGACCGATGTTCTTGAATGACGGCGGCGGCGGCCTGGGGCGGGGCAGGACCAGACAGCCCACGGAGCGAGCATGGCGGAACTGGAATTCTACGGGGCGGCGCAGACGGTCACCGGCTCGATGCATCTGCTGCACCTTCGCGATGGCGTGGTGTCACTAGACTGCGGCCTGTTCCAGGGCAGACGCGAGGAATCCCGCACGCGGAACAGCACCTTCCCGCTGCCCCCCCAGGAGTTGGCCGGCCTGCTGCTGTCGCACGCGCACATCGACCACAGCGGCAACATCCCCGGGCTGGTGCGGCAGGGCTTTACCTCGCCCGTCTACACCACCGCGGCCACCTGCGACCTGTGCGACGTCATGCTAGCCGATTCGGCCCACATTCAGGAGGAAGACGCCCGGTACTGGAACGAGAAGCGTGCCCGCAACGCCAGCGACCGCATCACCCCGCTGTACACCCTCCAGGATGCCCGAGCGGCCGCGGCGATCTTCCACCCGGTGCCCTACGACACCTGGCAGGAGTTCGCCGACCGTTGCTCGGCCCAGTGGATCGAGGCCGGGCACATCCTCGGCTCGGCCTGCATCCTCGTGGCCATCCACCAGTCCCGCCCCATGCACCTGCTGTTCACCGGCGACCTGGGCCGTAGGCACATGCCCATCCTCCGCGACCCCACCTGCCCCCTGCCGCGCGTGGACTACCTCATCACCGAGTGCACCTACGCCGACCGCCGCCACGCCAACCCCACGGACATGAAGGCCCAGCTCGTCCGCATCATCAACGAGACGGTCCAGGCCGGCGGCAAGGTGATCATCCCGGCCTTTTCGGTGGGCCGGACGCAGACGGCCGTGTACTACCTCTGCCAGGCCCTGGCTGAGAAGACCCTCCGGCCGCTGCCGATCTTCGTGGACTCCCCGCTGTCGGTCCAGGCCACGGAGGTCTTCAAAAAGCACCCGGAATGCTACGACGCCGAGGCCCGCGACTTCTGGTTCCGCCAAGGCGACATCTTCGGCACCCAGCAGGTCCGGTACATCACGGCCGTGGAGGAATCCAAGGCGATCAACGAGCTCAAGGAGCCGTGCGTGGTCATCGCCTCGGCGGGGATGTGCGAGGCGGGGCGCATCCTGCACCATCTCAAGAACAACGTGGAAAACGAGGCCAACACGGTGGTCATCATCGGCTACCAGGCCCAGCACACCCTGGGAAGGCGGATCGTGGAGCGGCGGGAGGAGCTCAAGATCTTCGGACGGATGTACAAGCTGCTGTGCCGCGTGGAGATCCTCAACGGCTTCTCGGCCCACGCCGACGCCGACGACTTCGCCCGCTGCCTGGGCCCGATCGCCTCCGACCTGCGGGCGGCGTTCGTCGTGCACGGGGAGGGCGCCCAGCCGGCCGCCATGACCGACATCCTCAAACGTGCCGGGTGCAAGACGGTTCACGTTCCGGCCCCGGGCGACCGCTTCGAGCTGTGAGATCGCGGAGAGTCAGATGACCTACAAGATTCGACACAAGGGCAAGCAGAAAGAACATTTCCTGGCGCCCGGGCTGGTCGCGCCGCTGGTGCAGGTCTTGCTGATCGTCGCGGCCTTGATCACGGCCGTGCTGCTGCCCAAGCCCCCCGAGGGCAAGACCGACTGGGTGGCTCGGGTCGCCGTGGCGACGGCTGCGGCCGCGGCGGTGCTAGCCGGGGCGACCCGCCTGCTCCAAGCCCTCCTGGGCCACCGGGTGCAGCGCCCGGGCGTCTGGACCGTGGTGACCCTCATCTACAGAGCAGGCTTCGTGCTGATCATCTCCGGCGTGGCCACGGCCTTCTACCGGGCCATGTTCCGCTGACACTCCCCGCACGCCCGGCGCCGATTGCCCGCCGCAGCATGGTAGAATGGCGCGGCGCCCGCCTGCCCCATCCGGCGCCTGCACGCAGAAGGGAACGGCACGCAGCCGCACCGGAAAGGAGCCGCCATGGCCGCTAAGCGAACAATCGTCCTCCTCGTTGTCCTGCTCGCCCTGGCCGCGAGCGCGGGGGCGTGGTACCGCCACGGGCACGTGCTATCGAGCCGGGCGGCCGTGGTGCTGGCGAGCGACCGGCTGCCGGTGTTCTTCGCGGCCGGCGTCGAGATGATCGCCCACGTCTCGCAGGATAACGACGCCTTCACCCGCCCCATCGCCCCCCAGGAGCTCCACGAG
>JALHTV010000103.1 GCA_022866005.1 Phycisphaerae bacterium | reverse complement strand
CAGGACCTTCTTTTCCATCGCCAGCTCGCGGATGGTCTTGCCGGTGGCGTGGGCCTCATTGGCGAGCGCGGCCGCCGCGTCATAGCCGATCCGCGGCGCCAGCACGGTCACCATCATCAGAGACTGCTAGACGAGCTGGCGGCAGCGGGCCTCGTCGGCCTCCAGGCCGCGGAGGCACTTGTCCGCAAACGTCGCGGCCGCCCCAGCCAGCAGGTGAATCCCCGTCAGCAGATTGTAGGCGATCAGGGGCAGGCCGACGTTCAGCTCCCAGATGCTGCCGACGCCGCCCGTGGCTGCCGCGGTCACAGCCGCGTCGTAGCCGACGACCTGGCAGGCCACCTGGATCACCGCCTCGCAGATGACGGGGTTGACCTTGGCGGGCATGATGCTGCTGCCCGGCTGAACGGCCGGGAGGATCAGTTCGCCGATCCCGCACCGCGGCCCGCTGCCCAGCAGCCGCACGTCGGAGGCGATCTTGCCCATGGCGATCGCGGTACCGCGCAGCGCCGCCGAGGCCGCCAGGGCTGCGTCGGCCGTGCTGATCGCGTGGAAGCGGTTGGGGGCTTCCTTCAGGGGCAGGGCGGTTCGCTCAGCGAGCAGCCGGCACGCCGCCGCGGCAAAGCCCGCCGGAGCGTTCAGCCCCGTCCCCACGGCCGTGCCGCCCAGGGCCAGGGGGCACAGCCCCGAGATGGCGCCCTCCAGCCGCTGGATCGCGGCCTCGATCGCAGCGGCGTACCCGGAGAACTCCTGGCCCAGGCGGATGGGCACGGCGTCCATCAGGTGCGTTCGGCCCACCTTGACGATCGCGTCGAACTGCTTGGCCTTGGCCGCCAGGGCGTCGCGCAAGGCCGCCAGGGCCGGCAGCAGCTCGTCGCGGACGGCCATCGCGACCGAGACGTGCAGGGCTGAGGGGATCACGTCGTTGGACGACTGCCCCATGTTCACGTGGTCGTTGGGGTGCACCGCCTTCTTGTCACCCGGCCGGGCGCCCAGGAGTTGGGCGGCGCGGTTGGCGACGACCTCGTTGGCGTTCATGTTCGAGCTGGTGCCGCTACCGGTCTGGAAGACCTCCACGACGAAGTGCTCATCGAGCGTCCCGGCGGCGACCTCGTTGGCGGCAGCGATGATGGCGTCGGCGAGGGGCGCGTCCAGGCGCCCGGCCTGCTTGTGCGCTTCGGCGCATGCCGCCTTGATCATCCCCAGCGCCGCGATGAACCCCCGCGGCATCGGCCAGCCCGAAATGCGGAAGTTGGCCACCGCCCGCGCGGTCTGCGCGCCGTATAGGGCGTCGGCGGGTACTTCCATCGGCCCCATCGTATCGGTCTCTGTGCGCGTCTTGGCCATGGGTGTGTCCTTTCGCGCGGCGATTATACCTCCGCAGCCCCGCGACGACAGCTTCTTGCCGCGACGGGGGCGCAGACATATGCTCCAAGCCGCCCGCAGCCGTCGGGCGGGTCGGGGCCGGCAATGAACCGCAGGATAGGTGCACTCTCGGCGGCGCTGCGCAGCGTGGCCAGCGGGCTGGTTGACCTGCTGCTCCCTGCCGTTTGCCCGGGCTGCCAGGCCCGCCAGGGCGACGGGGCAGGGCTGTGCAGCGACTGCGAGGTCAAGCTGCTGTCGCTGGTGGCCTTGCCTTACTGCCCGCGGTGCGGCGCGACGGTCGGGCCGAACATCCCCACGTACGACGACGGCTGCGCCGCCTGCCCCGACACCCTCCCGCAATTCTGCCAGGTCGTCCGCCTGGGTCCCTACACCCCTCCCCTGCGAGGGATCGTGCAGGCGCTGAAGTACTCCCGCGGAGCCGTACCGACCGCACGGGCAGGCAGATTGCTCGCCCAGGCAGTCCAGGCGCAACTGAACGACGTGCGGTGGGACGTGGTGATGCCGGTGCCGATGCACTGGCGGCGGCGGTTGGCGCGGGCGTCGGACCCCGCGCGCCTGCTGGCCGGCGGGCTCGCCCGCGCCCTGCGTG
>JALHTV010000102.1 GCA_022866005.1 Phycisphaerae bacterium | reverse complement strand
GCATCGGCTCGGTCCGGCGGGTTTGCCTGGATGGAGTCTCTCCTGCTGAGACACCGTTTGGCCTTCAACATCGCAGCCCACACGGTGATCTTCACGCTTGCGCTGTTGCTGGCACATCTGGTTCGCTTTGAGGTAGCCGGAGCCCAGGCCCGCCAGGGGTGGTTCTGGACCTCGTTCCTGCCGCTGCTACCAGCCTTTATCATCATCAAGTTGATCATCTTCGGGGCCGTCAAGCTCTTCCGCGGGGGGTGGCAGTACGCCTCGATCCGCGACGTGGGCAACATCCTGTTTGCCTCGTGGTTGTTCTTGCTGGTGATGTACATCCCGATCTGGCTGTTCCGCTGGATGGAGGCGGCCCATCCGGAGGTGACGGTGGCGTACGTAGGCGACTACTTCAAGAGCTACTCCACCGGCGTGCTGTTCCT
The DNA here is from genome assembly GCA_022866005.1 of Phycisphaerae bacterium. Lineage (GTDB taxonomy): Bacteria > Planctomycetota > Phycisphaerae > SM23-33 > SM23-33 > JALHTV01. The sequence goes on along the minus strand of JALHTV010000102.1, from coordinate 1,116 downwards.
GGACTTCTTGGCCAGCGTGTTCCTGGTGTGCACGGCCAGGCTGGGGTTTCGGATTTACCGCGAGGAGCTGCGCCCGGTGTCGAAGGAGGGATTGCGGCGCGTGCTGGTGGTCGGGGCGGGGAACGCCGCCGAGGCAATCATCCGGGAGATCCACCGCAGGCCCGTGGAGCGGTTCCGCGTCATCGGGCTGGCGGACGACGATCCGACCAAGCGGCACCTGATCATCCACGGCGCGCCCGTGCTGGGCGCGACCACCGACCTCCGGCGGATCTGCCAGGAGGAGGAGGTCGAGGAGATCATCATCGCCATGCCCTCGGCCACGCAGAAGCAGCTCCGCCGCGTGATCGAGATGTGCAGCGGCACGAAGCTGAAGTTCCAGTCGCTGCCCGGCGTGGGCGACCTGATCGACGGACGGGTGACCGTCTCGCAGATCCGCCCGGTGGACATTCACGACCTGCTGGGGCGCGAGGCGGTGGCGCTGGACAGCGAGGCCATCGGCAGGTTCCTCCATGGGAGGCGAGTGCTGATCACCGGGGCCGGAGGCAGCATCGGGTCAGAGATGTGCCGCCAGGTGGCTCTCTACCAACCGGCCCAGTTGATCCTGGTCGAACAGGCCGAGAACCCCCTCTACGAGATCGAGAACGAGCTGCGGGCCAAGCACGGCGAGATCGCCCTGGTCCCCTGCGTCTGCGACATCTGCGACCGCCAGCGTGTGATGACGGTGTGGGAGGCATACCGCCCCGAGGTGGTCATCCACGCCGCCGCCCACAAGCACGTACCCCTGATGGAGCACAACCCCGGGGAGGCGATCAAGAATAACGTTCTCGGCACGCGCAACGTGGCCGACGCCTCCGTGAAGTATGGCGTGGCGGAGTTCGTCACGATCTCCACCGACAAGGCGGTCAACCCGTCCAGCGTGATGGGTACCTCCAAGCGCATCGCGGAGATCTACACCCAGGCCCTCAGCGCCGCGGGCAAGGCCAAGACGCAGTTCCAGGCCGTGCGGTTCGGCAACGTGCTGGACTCGGCCGGGTCGGTCGTCCCGGCCTTTCGCAAGCAGATTGCCGAGGGCGGGCCCGTCCGCGTGACCCATCCGGACATGACCCGCTACTTCAT
>JALHTV010000101.1 GCA_022866005.1 Phycisphaerae bacterium | reverse complement strand
GGCCTGGGGGGACCTCCGGCGCCGAGACCGACCGCAGGCCGCGCAACAGTTTCTTGATCTTTCTCTGGTAGTGCCTGGCGTTCTTCATCGCGGGAGACCTTGTCAGCCGCGTGGCGTCTCGGTCGGCCCGTCAGGTGGCTCGGCGTCGCCATCGCGGGACGGGGTGGCTTGGCGGTTTTCCTTGGCCCGAATCTCGGCCATGGCCTGGTCGATCAACTGGTAGGTCCGCAGCGTCTGCTTGAACTTCTCGTCGATGGCGAACTCCAGCACCGGGGTGTTGCGGAGCTGGATCTGCCGCGTCATCAACTCCTGGAGGCGCCCGGCGGCGTGTCGCAGCGCCCGCAGGGCGTTGCGCTGCTGCGGCGCCGTGCCGACCACCGACACGTAGACCCGCGCGGTCAACAGGTCCTCCGGGACCTCGACACGCGTCACGCTGACCAGCGCCGAGTTCACCCGCGGATCGGACAACTTCGTCAGAAGCAGTTGCCCGATCGTCTGGCGGATCAGACTGGCTATGCGTTCGGTTCGACGACTCATTTCACCGCGGACCGTGCTCGTCCGGCGCCGCCCCGGGGCGTGGGCCTACAGCCACTCCAGTTCCTGGTCTATCAAGATCATGTCTCGGTGCGTGGACGCGGCCCGGATCACCTGCTGCAACGCCCCTTCCACGTAGCGGCGATCGTTGGACACCATCGCCACGGCCAGCACCGCCTGGCGGCGGTCGTCCAGACGGTCCACCTCGGCGATAGAAACATTATGGGCGTGCGCCAGGCGGTCCTTGAAACCCTTCACGACGCGGCGCTTGTCCTTCAGGCTCTGGGCCTGAGCGATATGCAGCTTCAGGTGAAGCAACCCTACGACCGTTGCCATAATCGCCACCCGCCCACGCGGCCTACAGTTGGCGCGCCACTTCCACCTGCTGGTAGAACTCCAGCCCGTCGCTTTCCTTGACGTCGTCGTAGCCTTCGATCTTCAGCCCACACTCCATGCCGGCGCGAACCTCGCGGACGTCGTCCTTGAAGCGCCTCAGGCTGGCCAGGCTGCGGCCGTCCTCGATCACAATGTTGTTGCGCGTGATCCGCACGGAGGCGTTGCGGCTCACCAGTCCGTCGGTGATGTAGCAGCCGGCCACCGTGCCCACGCGCGAAATCTTGAAGATCGCCCGCACCTGCGCGTGGCCGATGACTTCCTCGCGGATCTCCGGCGCCAGTCCCTCGGCCAGGGCCTTGCGGACGTCCTCCAGCAGGTCGTAGATGACGCGGTACAGGCGGATGTCCACGCCGGGGCTCTCGGCCAATTGCCGCGCGGCGGCGTCGGGCACCACGTTGAAGCCCACGATGATTGCCCCGGACGCCTCGGCCAGCGTGACATCGCCGGTGCTGATGCCGCCGACGCCCGTGTGCATCAGGTTCAGGTGCACCTCGTCGGTGCTCAGCTTGCCGAGCGATCCTTTCAGCGCCTCCAGGCTGCCCTGGACGTCGGCCTTGACGATCGCCGCCAACTCGTGGCGCTGCCCGGCCTGGATCTGACTGAGCAGCGTCTCCAGCGTGACCTTGCGTCCGGCCGACAGCGACTCCGTGCGGGCGCCGGCCCGGCGTTCCTCGGCGACCAGGCGGGCCAGGTCCAGGTCCGGCAGGACGCAGAAGCGGTCCCCGGCCTGCGGCACGTCGTCCAGCCAGGCCACCTCCACGGGCGTGGAAGGTCCGGCCTCGTCCAAGCTCCGCCCGCGGTCGTCGGACATCTGGCGGACGCGCCCGAAGCCCGCCCCGGCCAGAAGCATGTCGCCCACCTTCAGCGAGCCGTTGCGCACCAGCAGCCGGGCGATGACGCCCATCGTGGGGCTCATCTGGGCCTCGATCACAAAGCCCTCCGCGGGGGCATCTTTCTCCGCCCGCAGCTCCAGCAGCTCGGCCTCGAGGCTGAGCGTCTCCAGCAGCTTGTCGATACCCGCCCCGGTGACGGCCGAGGTCTGGATGACTTCCACGTTGCCGCCCCACTCTCGGGAGACCAGGTTGTGCTCGGCGAGCTGTCCGATGGCGCGGGTGGCGTTGGCATTGGGCATGTCGATCTTGTTCAGCGCGATGACAATCGGCACACCGGCAGCGCGGGCGTGGCTGATGGCCTCGACGGTCTGCGGCATCACGCCGTCGTCGGCCGCCACGACGAGCACCACCACGTCGGTCATGTTCGCGCCCCGCGCCCGCATGGCCGTGAAGGCCTCGTGGCCGGGCGTGTCCAGGAACACCACGCGCTTGCCACCCACGTCGTAGCGGTAGGCGCCGATGTGCTGGGTGATCCCGCCGGCCTCGCCCGCGGCCACGGCGGCATTGCGAATGCGGTCCAGCAGCGACGTCTTGCCGTGGTCCACGTGACCCAGGAACGTGACCACCGGGGCGCGGGGCGCCAGCTCGCCCTTGGCGCGCGATTCCAGCAGCTCGCGGAGATCGTTCTCGCCGGACCAGGGTTGCTTGATCACCAGTTCGAGGTGGTGATCCACCACGGCGGCCTCGGCGGCATCCCGCTCGAGAACCTGGTTCACGGTGGCCATCACGCCTAGCTCCATCAGCTTGCGGAGGAGGTCCGCCGCCTTGATGCCCGTGGCAGCGGCCAGGGACTTGACCGTGATGGGTTCTTCAATCTCCACGGGGCCGGCGCGATAGCCGATATGCATCTCGGTGGGTTTGGCCACCAGCCCGGCGCGGTGCCGGCGGAGCGTTCCGCCCGTGGCCGCGGCCAGGCGCTGGGACCGTTCGGCCAGGTCCTGGTCGCGCCACTCCACCAGGCGCTCGCCGCTGTCGGCCGTGCGCCCGCCACGGCGCCGCGGGCTGCGCCGCTTACCTTTTTTCTTGTCGACCTCTTCATCCTCGCCGACTTCCGGCACCAGGAGCTTGCCGCCGTGGCGCCCTCCGACGGTCACCGGTGCGGGCGGAGCCACCGGCCCCGGCCCGGGCGCCCGCGGACCGCGACCGAGCATCAGCTCGGGCTTCTCCACGCGGACGACCCGCGGCCCCTTCATCGCCGCAGGCTTCGGGACCACCTGGGGGCCGGCGGGTTTGACGGGAGTTGGGGGCGGTCTCCTCCACGGGCGAGGTCTCCTCCGTTGGCCTGGCTCTCCTTCCTCGGCCTCGGGGGCCTCCGGCGCGGCCTCGGCCGCGACCCGCGGCTCGGCCAGGGGCGGAGGAGGAGGGGCCGGCTCTACGGGCGGAGCAGCCGGCGCCACCCCGGCAGGCTCTACTGCCGCAGGTGCCTCGGCCACAGCGGCTGGGGCGGCCTCTTCGGCGGGCTTCTCCTTGGCCTCGGGGCGCTTGCGCCGATGGCGGGCCTTGCTGGCCTCTTCGCGCGCAGTCGTCAAGTCTACCTGCTCGGCCGTTTCGACGGCCGTCGCGTGGGCGCCCTCGCTGAACCACTCGCGGATGGTTGCCTCAAGACCGGCCGACAGGGCCGTCATGTGGTTCTTGATGTCCAGCCCTTCCGCGCGGCACTTGGCGAGGATTTGCTTGCTCGTCACGCCGATCTGGTGGGCCAGTTCAAATACGCGCGCTGCCAAGTACGACCTCCCGGCAATACACTCACCGTCACTACACTGGTCAGCCGGCCGAAACGCTCAACCGGCTGAACGTGTCTCGTCAATCTCCCCTCCCACGTCCGCCGGCGGGGCCGCCTCCGGGGGCTCGGCGGGCTCCTCGGCAGGATGCTCAGCGGCCTGGGCGGCCTCAGCCTGTTCATCGGCCGGAGGGGCTTGGGCCGTGGGTTGCGATTCCTGATCTTCGGCGCCTTGCGGGGCCTCTTGTGGAATCTCCTCGGCTGCGGGTTCGGCCTGCTCAGCGGCCTCGGCGGCCACAGCCTGTTCATCGGCCGGGGGGGCTTCGGCCGTGGGTTGCGATTCTTGACCTTCGGCGCCTTGCGGGGCCTCTTGTGGAATCTCCTCGGCTGCGGGTTTGGCCTGCTCGGCGGCCTTGGCGGCGCTGGCGGCGGCCTGCTGCTCGGCCACCCGCTTGGCCTCCTCGGCGCAACTGATGATGATCTTCTGGGCCATGGCCTGGTCCAGCCCCAGTTCGTTGACCAGCGGGTTGGGGCCGACTTCCTCCACGTCCAGCACGTTCACCATGCCCATGGCCATGACCTGGTCCACGATCGTCGAGTCCACGCCCTCCACCCGCCGCAAGGCCTTCTCCAGCACGTCCAGGCCGGTGTTGAACTCGTTGGGGGTGAGGATGTTGATGTCCCAGCCGGTGAGCTTGGCCGCCAGGCGAACGTTCTGCCCGCGCTTGCCGATCGCCAGGGAGAGCTGGTCTTCGGTGACCACCACGGTCGCCAGCCCCAGCTCGAAGCACAGGGCGATCTCGGCCACCTCGGCGGGCCTGAGGGAGTTGGCAATGAGGACCTTGCTGGACTCATTCCACGCAACGATGTCGATCTTCTCACCGCCCAGCTCGTCCACGATGCTCTTGATCCGGCTGCCGCGGATGCCCACGCAGGCCCCGACGGCGTCGATCTTGCGGTCTAGGCTCAAGACGGCCACCTTGGTGCGGTACCCAGCCTCGCGGGCGATGACCTTGATCTCGATGATCTTCTCCGCCACTTCGGGCACTTCCAGCTCGAAGAGGCTGATGATGAAGTCCGGGTGCGTGCGCGACAGGACGATCTTGACCTGGTTGGGCTGCTCGCGGACGTCCAGGACCATCGCGCGGATGCGCTCGTCCGGCAGGTGCGACTCACCGGGGATCTGCTGGCCCTTGGGCAGGATGGCCTCGATGCGCCCCAGGTCCACGATGAGGGACCCGCCTTCCCAGCGCCCGACCCGCCCGGTGACGATCTGTCCCCGGCGTTCCAGGTACTCCTCGTAGAGGCTGCCTCTCTCGGCCTCGCGGATCCTCTGGATCATGACCTGCTTGGCGGTCTGGGCGGCGATGCGTCCCAGTTCGCGCACGGCCAGGGGTTGGCCGTCCACCGTGGCGATGATCTCTCCGCTGGACCGGTCGATGCCAACGACCACGTCCTCGCTCTGGGCGTTGGCCTTGCGGATGGCCGAGAGCATGGCCGCTTCGAGGTCCTCGAACACCGTCTCCTTGTCGATGTTCTTGTCCCTCGCCAGCCCGTCCACGATGCGCAAGAGTTCCGGATTCATCACGTTCCTTATCGCACCCATCGGCCGCGGGGCCGCGTGCTGCCGGCGGACAACAAAAAAAGTGGGTCACTTCGCCCACTGGTCATGCCACCACGGCCCCTGGCCGTCGCGGCGGCCCGCGCCTGCTTTCGCAAGCCGCCTATGGCCAACTTCCAGGCGGCTCACGACCCTCAGGCACCCTGCCGCCAGGGTAGGTCCCGGGCGGCGCTGGCCCGGCCCCGGGCCTGGCATGAGGCGAAGCCAGCTTGGACCTATGCCGATACACTGGCTTGGTCCCTGGTCAGGCTTATAGCCACTGCTGCCACTCCTGGCCTATAGCTTCGATCTTCACGGCCACACATGCTGTGGTGCGCGTCCCCTCCGCCGCGGCGGCTCAACCCAGCGCCCCTCCGCCAACGAGCCAGCCGGACCAAGGGACAAAACATAACCTGTCGGCCTGCGCCCGCCCCTTCTGCTAGCGGCCCGCTCAGGCCGTTGTCATGACTGCGACACGGGTTAAGCAGCGAGATTACAGAGGCCTACCTCGGTGAGTCAAACAAAATATGGCGCCCCCAGGCCGGAAGGCCACCCCCAGGGCAAACTGACGCTTGTCCCCCCGCCCCTCCGCTGCTAGAGTACCCCCTTCTATCGACCCGCGGGGGGGGCGACCCGGCTGGGTCGGAAAGGACTTGCGGCCATGAGAATCGCGGTCATCGGCGGTGATGGCACCGGCCCGGAAGTGGTCGCCGAGGGACTCAAGGTCCTGCGGGCCGCGGCGGGCAAGGTCGGCCTGGACGCCCAGACCAAGGACTTCAACGTCAGCGGTGACCGCTACCTGGCGGCCGGCGGCGATCCCGGCAAGCCCACGATCCCCGTCATCCACGACGAGGAAGTGGCCGAGCTGCGGACCTTCGACGCCATCTACCTGGGCGCCGTGGGGCATCCCAAGATCGCCCCGGGCATCCTGGAGAAGGGCCTGCTCCTGCGCCTTCGGTTTGAGCTGGACCAGTACATTAACCTTCGGCCGGTGAAGCTCTACCCGGGCGTGTGGACCCCGCTGAAGGACAAGGGCCCCGCGGACATCGACTTCGTGGTCGTCCGCGAGAACACCGAGGGCCTCTACAGCGGCATGGGCGGGTTTCAGTACAAGGGCACGCCAGCGGAGGTGTCCACGCAGACCAACTGCACCACGCGCTTCGGGGCCG
>JALHTV010000010.1 GCA_022866005.1 Phycisphaerae bacterium | reverse complement strand
GCCGCTGAAGTTCCGCCCCCCGGTCTTCTTCAGCGGGCGCAGCAGCGACTTCTCAACCGCCGCCCCAGCCGTCACCTCGTCGCGGCGGTTGACGGAACTGAATCGTCTGCCTGCGGACGTCTTTTTGTAGACTTCGATCGGCATGAGCCTATCTCTACGGTCTGCTAGAACAGATCAATGTGGTGGTCCGGATGCAGGACGACGACGGCCTTTTTCCAGTGGCGGGTCGTGGAGACGCGGTAGCCCGTCCGCCGGGGCTTGCCCTTGCGGTTGGCCGTCCGCACCGACAGCACCTTGACCTTGTAGATCTTCTACACAGCCTGCTTGATCTGCGCCTTGTTGGCCTCCGCGGCCACCTCGAACGCATAGGCGTTGCGCGTCTGGCTCTGGTGGGTGCCCTTCTCGGTCACCAGAGGGCGGATGACCACGGTGGTGATGTCGTTCTTCACGCCTGCTCCTCCCGGCCCTCCCGCGTCGTCAGCACCTTCATCGCCTCGGTGGTCAGCAGCATCTTCTGCCGGGTGGCCACGTCGAAGGCGTTCAGCTCACTGGCGGTGCGAACGGTGAGGTTGGGGATGTTCCGCGAACTGAGGTACAGGTTGGGGTCGCGCTCGGCCAGCGTCAGCAGGCAGGAGCGATCGATCTTCAGCTTCCGCAGCACGCCGGCCATGACGGCCGTCTTGGGCGCCTTGATCGACAGGCCCTGGATCAGCAGCAGGTCGTTGCCGAGCATCTTCGCCAGCAGGGCCGACCGCAGGGCCGCCCGCCGCATGTTCTTGGACAGCTTCTGCCGGAAGTCCCGCGGTCTCTTGCCGAAGGCCACGCCGCCGCCGCGGAGCAGGTTCGTGCGGATGCTGCCTCTCCGGGCGCTGCCCGTGCCCTTCTGGCGGAACAGCTTGCGCGTGGAGCCTTCCACCTGCCCACGGCCCTTGGTGGCCGAGGTGCCCTGCCGTTGGTTGGCGTGGTAGGCCACAATCGCCTGCTTCAGCAGCGCGACGTTGACCTTCGTGCCAAACAGGGCCTCGTCGACCTTCATCGTGTCGACCTGGCGGCCGTCGGTGTCATAGACGGGAAGGTTCAACATAACGCGCTATTCTCCAGCGACCGGCGTCTTGGCCTTGGCCGTCTTGCTGGCTCGGACCAGAACGAACCCTCCGTTGGCGCCTGGCACGGAACCCTGGATCAACAGGAGGTGGTTTTCCTTGTCCACGGCCACCAGCTTGTGGTTGCGGCTGGTGCAGCGGACGGCCCCCATGTGCCCGGCCATGGGCTTGCCCTTCTTGATGTCCCCGCCCCAGCCGCGGTTGGTGCCGTAGGCGCCGATGGACCCGGGGCTGCGGTGCTTGCGCTCGGTGCCGTGGGAGGCCGGTTGCCCCCCGAAGTGATGCCGCTTCATCACCCCCGCGAACCCCTTGCCCTTGGTCGTGCCGATGACGTCCACAAACGGGACGCCCTCGAAGACCTCCACGGTCAGCGTCGCGCCCATCTGAAGGTCGCTGGGGCTCTCCAGGCGACACTCGCGGACGAACCGCTTGGGCGCGGTGTTCGCCTTGGCCGCGTGGCCGATCTGAGGCCGCAGGGCCCGGTGCGCCTTGACGTCCTGGAAACCGATCTGCACGGCATTGTAGCCGTCGGTCTCGACGGTCTTGACCTGGAGCACGCTGCACGGCCCGGCCTGCACGACCGTCACGGGGTGAAGCTCCCCGGCCTCGTCGTGGACCTGGGTCATGCCGATTTTTCTGCCCAATAACGCCGACAGCATGGGTCAACCTATGCCTTGATCTTGATGAACACCCCGGCCGGGACGACCAGACGGTTGAGCGCCTCGATGGTCCGGACGGTCGGCTCGTAGATGTCGATGATTCGCTTGTGGGTTCGTATCTCGAATTGCTCGCGGGACTTCTTGTCCACGTGCGGGCTGCGCAGGACGGTGTAGCGCTCGATACGCGTCGGGAGCGGGATGGGCCCGCAGACCCGCGCCCCGGTCCGCTCGGCGTGGTCGACGATCTCCTTGGCCGAGGTGTCCAGCGCGCGGTGATCGTAGGCCTCCATCCGTATCCGTATCTTGTCCTGCGTCATGGTCTTCTTGACCTTCAAGCTCTAAATCCCTCTGCTCGCTCAGCTCGACTTCGTATCATGGCTGCGATTCGCCAGGGGCGAATCGCCTGGGCAAAGGTATATCGAAAAGTCTCCGCGGCAGCCTGCATGCACACACCCGCCCCTGGCAAGAGGCAGAACCATACCAGGATATTGACCGCGTCGTATATGTCAATCGTTTTGCTCGCACTTTTTTCGCCAAGTCCAGTCGCCCCTTGCCTTAGGCGTACCGGAGCACCTCCTCGGCCACGTGGGCCGGGGCCTGGGCATAGGAGTGCGGCTCCATCGTGCTCGTGCCGCGCCCCTGGGTGAGCGAACGCAGCGTGGTGGAATACCCGAACATCTCCCCCAGCGGCGCCAGGGCGTACAGGATGCGGTACTTGCCCCGCTGCTCCATCTGCTTGATCTCCGCCCGGCGGGCGTTGAGGTCGCCCGTGACGGCGCCGAAGTACTCCTCGGGGGTGGTCACCTGGAGGAGCATGATCGGTTCCAGGAACACGGGGTGAGCCTTGCGGATGGCCTCGTTGAAGGCCAGCGCCCCCGCCTGATGGAAGGCCAGGTCGGAACTGTCCACCGGATGGTGCTTGCCGTCGACCAGGACGGCCTTGACGTTCAGCATCGGATAGCCCGCGAGCGGCCCCGCGGCAGCGGCGTCGCGGACGCCTTGCTCCACCGAGCGGATGAACTCCTTGGGGACCACGCCGCCCTTGGTGGCGTCCTCGAAGGCAATGGGCGGCTCCCCTGCCAGCGGGGTCTTCGGCTCGACCTTCAACACGACCACGGCGTACTGGCCTCGCCCGCCGGTCTGACGGATGAACCGCCCCTCGGCCCGGGCGGCGCGGGTGATGGTCTCCTTGTAGGCCACGGAGGGCTTGCCGACGTGCACGTCCAGGCCCATGTCGCGGACGAGCTTGTTGCGGACGATCTCCAGGTGCAGCTCCCCCATGCCGGAGATGACCATCTGGCCGGTCTCGGCGTCCACGCGGCAGCGGAAGCTGGGGTCCTCGCGCCGCAGGACGCCCATGGCCTCGGCCAGCTTCTGCTTGTCGGCGTTCGTGCGCGGTTCGATGGCCATGGCGATGACCGGCTCGGGGAACTGGAGTCTGTCCAGCAGGATCGGGTGTCGCGTGTCGCAGAGCGTGTCGCCCGTCAGGCTGTACCGCAGCCCCACCACGGCCACGATGTCCCCGGCTGTGGCCTGCTCGCACCGGATGCGCTTGTTGGCGTGCATCTCCCAGATGCGGGAGATGTTTTCCTTGCGGTCCTGGGTGCTGTTGAGCACGCGCGTGTTGCCCTTGATCGTGCCGCTGTAGACGCGCAGGAAACTGAGATCCCCGTGCTTGTCAGAGGTGATCTTGAACACCATCGCGCAGAACGGGTCCTCGGGCGAGGGACGGCGCTCCTGAACCTGAGCGTTGTCCATGGCCTTGTAGCCGCGCACCGCCGGGCGGTCCAGCGGGCTGGGCAGGAAGTCCACCACCGCGTCCAGCAGCGGCCGGACCCCCATGTGCTTCAAGGCCGAGCCGCATAACACCGGATGCGCCTTGCCCGACACCGTCCCGTGCCGCACGGCGGTGAGGATGTCGGCCTCGGTGATCGAGGGCTCATCGTGCAGGAACTTGTCCATCAGGTGGTCGTCGAACTCGCTGGCCTTCTCGATCAGCACGTGGCGGTGCAGCTCGACTTCGTCGTGGTACTGGCGGGGGACGTCCTCCACGCGCAGCGTCGTGGCCACCTCGGCCGGGTCATACAAGCAGGCCTTGCGGCGGATCAGGTCGATCTGGCCGGCGAACGTCTCGGCGGCGCCCATGGGAAGCTGGAGCACCAGCGGGGTGGCGTCCAGGCTGGAGGCGATGTCCTGGACGACGCGCTCGAAGTCGGCCCCCACGCGGTCCATCTTGTTCACGAAGCACAGGCGCGGCACGTCGTACCGGTCGGCCTGCTGCCAGACGGTCTCGCTCTGGGCCTCCACGCCGCCCACGCCGCAAAACACCGCCACGGCCCCGTCCAGCACGCGGAGCGACCGCTCCACCTCGATGGTGAAGTCCACGTGGCCGGGGGTGTCAATGAGATTGATGACATGGTCGCGCCAGGTCAACCGGGTGGCGGCCGAGGTAATCGTGATGCCCCGCTCCTGCTCCTCGATGAGGTAGTCCATCACCGTCGTTCCCTCGTGTACCTCACCGATCTTGTAGGTTCTCCCGGCGAAGTAGAGGATCCGCTCCGTGACGGTCGTCTTGCCCGCGTCGATGTGGGCCATGACGCCGATGTTCCGAACTCTCGCTAGGCCGTTCGCCATAATCTCTGCCGTCGGTCCCGCAGGCATCGGCGGCGCACGGATACAGCACCCGCGCCG
>JALHTV010000100.1 GCA_022866005.1 Phycisphaerae bacterium | reverse complement strand
ATCGCTTGGTGCGGATGATCTTCCAGACATCTTCCGGAGCTTCACGGAACATGCCGCACAACTCACGGACTTCGATGTCCGTGCGGCTTTCATTGAAAGCGCCCATTCGTTCGTGGTGGAGCCAAACGAGCCCCAGAAGAGATTCCTCGCAGCCATGTCCCAGGGCTTCTTCCTGTACCACATGGCCGGCCTGGACCCCAACTGCAATCGGATTCGGAGGAACCTGTTCACCGACACAGGATGGTTCGTTGACTCCAGCGTTTTACTTCCGCTTCTTGCGGTGGGCTGCCACAACCATCAGTATGCCGTTGACCTGTTTGGCCGACTTGCCAACCTGAAGGCCAAGCTTTTCACCACGGAGCGACTCCTGCGGGAAGTATGGCGTCACTTGGAGTGGGCACTAGCCTTTGTCAAGAGCAGGTCCATCGAGTCGCCCGAATTCCTGGCGGCCGCCATGGTCGCGGGAGGGTACAAGCAGAACCTATTCCTCGACGGGTACATCCGGTTGGCGGCAGAAGGGGCCGTAGGAACTTTCCAAGATTACCTCGATCGTGTGTGTCCTGATGGGATTACCCAGGAACTCCTGTTCTCTGTCTGTGGCAAGTACAGCATCTGCCTGCTCATCGCTTCCGCGATTGGTGGGTTTGAGCAAAAAGACTGGGGCGACATACAGGTGTTACAGGACCGACTCACAGTCATTCGGAAGGAAAGAGGCACGTTCCGGGGTGAGGCTCAAGTCGAAGCTGAGGCTGAGGTGCTTTACATCATCCAGCAGGTGCGGGCCTCCCGCTACACGCTCCCAATGGCGGTCCCGAACATGGCGAGGGTCTACTTTGTATCCCAGAGCCGCGCCTTGGACATAGCTGCACCGAATGACCCCATCGTGACATGGACGCCGGAGGCCGTATACCGTTACGCGCATTCCATAACGGGCGACGACATAGACCCGAACTTACTTCAGCAGTGTATGTTGCACGAGTACTTCTACGCCGGCGTCTCATTCATCGACAAGGCGCGGTACCTAAAGTTCTTCGGCCCTGCGATCAACCAGGCGAGAATTTCCTACAAAGAGCAGGAGGACAAGTACCTACAGGAGACCGAGCAGGTTCACAGACGGAGGGACCTCGACGAGGAGTTCGATAGGACACCTGATCTGGAAAAGCCCTTCTTTGTGGCCCAAATGGGCTGGCAGCTCGCGCGGGTCGCAGAACGCAAGGCAGAAGAGGCAGCGCAGCGTGCCGAAGACACCAAGGTCAAGGCGCAAGAGCGCATTGCCAGCACGGAGGCGATGGCGAGCAAGAGAGTTGGCGACGCGGAGGATCGCGCGAAGGCAGCGGAATCGCAGGCAAAAGCTGCCCAGTCCGCCGCGGAGGCCGCGAGGAAAGAGAAGGTCAGAGCACAGCAGGAAGCTGGCCGGCTCCGCAATCTCCAAGACCCGAAGCACGCGGGAAAGCGACGTCGGCAGGCGAAGAACCGCGCAAGAAAGAGGAAGAGATAGTTGGTGCACGACGACCGCAGACTCATTGAAGACTATCTCCCGATCCAGGCCATTTCGGCCGAGGCGTCGAGGGAGAAGAGCGTCCGCAAGGGGCACATCTCGACGCTGCACCTGTGGTGGGCGCGGCGGCCCCTGGTGGCGTGCCGGGCGGCCGTTTATGGGGCGCTGGTCCCGGCTGACCAGTGGGTGCAGGATGTCGAGCTGAAGAATCCGCCGGCGGACACGGCCAAGGCCGAGGCGAAGAAGAATGGGGCCAAGAAGGGCCTCAATCGCCGTCAGGCCAAGGAGTTTGTGTCGGCCTTGTGCAAGTATCCCGGCGACCCGCGGATCATTGCCGAGGCGCAGAAGCACATCCTCACCGCTCATGCCAAGCGCCTGACAGAAGAACTGGCCGAAGGCCGTAAGAGCGGCAAGATGCCCGCCTGGGTCGAGGAGTTCAAGTTCACAGGCCAGCACGACACGATGGAAGACATCACGGCCGGGCGGGCGCCCAGGCCGAGGGTGCTGGACATGTTTGCCGGGGGCGGGGCGATCCCCCTAGAGGCGCTGCGGCTGGGGTGCGAGGCGTATGCCATGGACCTCAACCCGGTCGCCTACATCATCGAGCTGTGCACCTTGGTGTATCCGCAGAAGTACGGCAAGCCGGACCCCAGTGCCCGTGGTATGACCGGCCCGAAGAACGCCAAGGGCGAGGTAACCTGGGGCGGCCTGGCCGAGGAAGTGCGCTACTGGGGCAACTGGGTGCTTCAGAAGGTCAAGGCCGAGATCGGCGACCTGTACCCGCCAGTCCCCGACCCAAAGGCCGGCAAAGTGCGGAAAACGCTCAAGAGCGCCCAGATGAAGATGGCCGGCGAAGGCTTCGACAAGGCCGGCCAGCAGGAACTGGCCGTCGAAACGCCCGCCGGTTACCTCACGCCCGTTGCCTACCTCTGGACCCGGACAGTCAAGTGTAAGAATCCAGCCTGCGGCGCGACCGTACCTCTCGTCAAGCAGACATGGCTCTGCAAGAAGAAGGGGCGTTACGTTGCGCTGAAGGTAATTTCTAAAGAGGGAGGACAGTCGTCTCGACTGTCTGACAGGCCGGAGGCCTGTCCTCCCTCCTCTAAAAAAGTCCGCTTCCAGGTCGTCGAGAGCAACACAGAAAAGGGCCTTGGCTTTGACCCCGCCGCCTTTTCCTCGGCCGGAAATGCAGCGTGTCCGTTCTGCGGGACCGTTGCCGACATCGACTATGTCAAGTCCGAGGGGAGGGCTGGCCGTATGGGCACCCAGCCAATGGCCATCGTGTGTACCCGTCCAGCGGCGCGCGGCAACGTGTATCTCGCCGCCGACGAGCTGCCCGCAAACCTGCTACCGAATGACGAAGCCGTCCGGGAGCGCATCGCTGCTCTCTCCCGAAGCACCCGCCTGACGGTGCCGGACGAGCCGATAGCCAATCTGCCGGACGACTGCTACGACAACACGCTGGGCATCACGGTGCGTCCCTATGGCGTGACCACCTTCGTCCACTTGTTCACGCCGCGCCAGATGCTGTGCCTGCTCACCTTCGCCGCCGCAGTGCGCGAGGCGGAGGCGGAGAGCAAGCGGTGCGGATACGGTGAGGATCGTGCGAACGGTGTCCTCACGATGCTAGGGGTCTTGGCGGATCAGATTGCCGATATGGGTAGTGCCCTTTGCCATTGGCACAGCACGCACGCAACTGTTGTTAGGACTTTCGGACGCCAAGCCCTCCCGATGGTCTGGGACTTCGGGGAGCTGGCACCATTTGGTCACGGCTGGGGGAATGCTGAACACCTTCTTCGCTTGGTGACCGAGTTCATCGAAAATGAATACATGGTCACTGGTGGAGCTGCCGTGTGCCGCGGGTCCGCCACGGCGTTGCCCTGGTTGGACGGCCTGTTTGACGCCGTTATCACAGACCCGCCGTACTACGACAACGTCCCGTACGCCGACATCTCCGACTTTTTCTATGTCTGGCTCAAACGCACCATCGGGCATCTCTATCCCGAGCATTTCGCCACGGCCGGCACGCCCAAAAAGCAGGAGGCGGTGGCCGACGCCACGCGCCACGGTGGCGACAAGCAAAAGGCCGTGCGCGCCTACGAGGACATGATGGCCCAATCGCTGGCCGAGGCGCACCGGGTGCTCAAGCCCGGCGGGACGCTGGCAGTAGTTTATGCACACAAGACGACACTGGGATGGTCTACATTGGTAGACGCCTTCCGCCGTGCGGGCTTCGTTGTCACCGAGGCCTGGCCCCTGGATACCGAGATGAAGTCGCGCCTGCGCGGGATGGACTCGGCCGCGCTCGCTTCAAGCATCTTCCTGGTCGGCCGAAAGCGCGAGGCGGACGCCGGCACGGGGTCCTACGAGACGGACGTGCGGCCGGAGTTGGAGCGGGTCGTCCGGGAGCGGGTCGAGACACTGTGGGACATGGAGATAATGGGCGCAGACTTGCTGATCGCATGCGTCGGGGCGGGGCTGCGGGCGTTCACTCGGTATAGCCGGGTCGAATTCGCCAACGGCGAAGAGGTACCGGCCAAACGGTTCCTGACCGAGGTCGAGACCGTCGTCCTGGAGACGATCCTGGAACGGCTCTCCAAAGAGGTCGGCGGCAACGGCAGCCAGAAGCGCAACCTGGCGGGCGTGGACCCGGCGACGCGGTTCTACATCCTGTGGCGATACACGTACCGCGCGGCCGAGCTGGACGCGGGCGAGGCGATCATCTTTGCCAACGGGACCCACGTGGAGTTGGACGGCCCGCACGGCCTATGCGCAGGCGGGCGGGCGCTGGTGGAGAAGAAGAAGGCCAAGTACCGTCTACGAGACTATACCGAACGTGGGGATGACGAGAAGTTGGGCATGGGTGAAGGCTTTGGCACGGGAGCATTTGGGATGGGTCCATTTGGTGGTGTTGCGCCGTTGATTGACGTGCTACACCGAATGCTTTGGTTGATGGACAACCAGCCGGGGAAGCTGACGGACTTCCTCCAAGAGGCGCGGCCGAACCTAGAGCAGGTTCGCCTGGTGGCCCAGGCCCTGGCCGGGCCGGCCCTGAAGGGCGGGGAGCTGGGCCAGGTCTCGGCTGCCGCCGAGGCCTCGGCCCTAGGCCGCCTGACATCGAACTGGCGGAGCCTGACTGAGGGTGTAGGCCCGCTGCTGGGCGGGCGAGGTAAATAGGACAGACGAAGTATTGAGGAACGCGCATGTCGCTGGAGAAGCAGTTCAACAGAACATTGGACGGACTGTGGCAGAGGCGCACCGCAGAACTGAGAGCCCTGGTCACTCCTCAAGGCCGGGGGCGCCATTCCGTCTTCACCAAGAGAGTCCGCAAGAAGTACGTTGGCAGGCTCCTGGACGTGGCCACGAGACTGCTGGTCAGACGGGAGGGCAAGAGGGGGTTTAACCGCGTTGTGGAGCGGCGGCTCCTGCGCTTCGTGCGCGGACGCGGCCTCGACAGCCGTCTGACCCATCTGTTGAACTGGGCGAAACGGAAATGTCCCGGGCCGATTGTGTACGCTTTCTGGAGAGCCAAGAAATGCCTCTACGTGGGCAAGGGGGCCAGTTGGAGGCGTCTAAGACACTATGACAAGTCGGCGTACCTGATTCAGGCGACTTGCCTGGAAGTCTTCTGCATCCACGGTAAGAGCCATCTGGCCAAGGCGGAGTGCTTGGCCACGCACCTGTTCAGACCTCGTGACCAGAAGATCAAGCCTGCCAGGCAGCGGTGGGGCAAGGCTTGCCCCATCTGCAGGAAACACGACCGGATACGCAAGGATTTGCACGCCCTTTTCAAGATGCAGTGACTGTCAGAGTACACGCAACGATCGCATGATCAGGTCAACGCTGCTAGGCGGGGGGAAGAGATAGGACACAAGATGGCTATTACCCGATTCCTCAGTAACATGAGCCTGTGGCGTGAGATTGGGGCACGCGCAAGGGACGGGAAGCGGGTGCAGGCGGCGGTGGCCTACTTCGGAACGGGCGGCGCCGACCTATTGCCACTGAAAAAGCAGGACGTGCTTCTGGTGGATATGAGCCTGGGCGCCGTGAGCCGCGGGGAGACAAATCCCAAGGAGATACGGCGTCTGATGCGGCGTGGGGTCCAAGTGTTCACGCGGGCGGGTCTCCATGCTAAGTTTCTGTTGGCGGACAACACGTTGATTGTCAGTTCTGCCAATGTGTCGGAACGCTCGCGGATGGTGCTGGACGAGGCGGGCGTACTGACCACGGATGTGGCGGCCGTGAAACGGGCAAGGCGGTTTCTGGAACAGCTATGCACGGAGCCGGTGCGTGAGGAGTACTTGAAGAAGTGCATTGTGACGTACAAGCCCCCGAAGTTCGGCGGCGGAGGAAGGCGGAGGGGTGCAAGGCGGAAGAGGATCACCCAAGCCAAGCTCTGGTTCATTGGCGGGCTGGTGTACGAGGATGTGCCGAAGCAGGAACGGGAAACAATTGAGCGGCTGGAACGCAAGGTTGCGAAGGCCCATAGGGTGAAGAAAGCGTCCGTTGGCGAAACGCACTATCCGCAGAGGCAATCATACTTTGACCATCTGCGGTTGGGCGAAGATTGGGTGGTGTGCTCCGTGCTGGACAGGGATTCCGGCGTGCGCTACGCTGAGGCCCCGGCTCGTGTGCTGGATGTGGTCAGCTATCCGCGAGGGCGCGGCAAGCGTCGATGGATCTTGTTCGTGGAAGAGGCGGCCCGTGCCCAAGACATGCCGCTGCGCAGTTTCCGGTCGCGGGTACGCAAGATCGTGCCGGAACTGGACCGTGATAATCCACGAACGCGAGCCATCGCGGACGAGGAACAGGCCGACGCAATCCTGCGGCTCTGGACGCACGCCGGCAGGATCGCCAAGCGACGGTGATCAACATGGCAAACACCTCGTACTTGCGGAAGGTTGTGGAGCCGTTCCTGCTGAAGTGGACCGCAGAGAAGATAGGCGTTCCCCTGGAGTCGGCAAGGGTGATCGTGGGACGAGACTCGAATGACCGACCCATTAGGTTCGCTTTTGATGGCGTGTCGGAGGACGGAAGCGTCGGTGTGTGCATCTCGGCTAGTAGCTCGTACAAGACCGGCCAGATGCGCAAGTACTTCATGGAAGCGACACTGCTGTGCCGCTGTCCGCGATTCCGCCGGCGCATCATGGTCTTCACCAGCTCCGCCTGCTGGGAGGGCTTCAAGAATCAGTGCGATGGACTTGTTGACTTGTGCAAGATAGAGGCCATGATCTGTGATGACCTCTCGGATGAAATGCGGCAGAAGATCAACGAAGTCTATCTGGAGTCGGCCAAAGAAGTCGGAGACAAGGCTGGTCCGGGGTTGAAGATACCGGGAAGGAGGCAGTAGGACATGCCAACGCCAATCAGACCGTGGGTGGAGGCAGTGAACCTGCACCCGGACGTGCTGAGCGAGAACTTTTCGGAAGACATCTTCGCCCTGGACCTGGGACCGCTGGCCGATGGGAACCCCAACGTCCCGCCGGTGTACCGCGACCCGGAGCACTTCTTCCGGGCGTCGTACATGACCAAGGGGCTGCGGAGCTTGCTCCAGGATGTCCTGTCGCGGCTGTCAGGTGGGCAAGGTAGCCGCATTCTCAAGCTAATGACGCCGTTCGGCGGCGGCAAGTCGCACACTCTGGCTGCACTCCTTCACGTGGCACGGACGCCCAAGGCAATGGATGCGGTGAGCGAGGGACAGGGGTTGCCCCGGGTGCAGGGCGTGCGAACAGCGGTGTTCGATGGGCTGTTCTTCGATACTACCAACGGCAAGGTGATCCCAGGCGAAAAGTTCCGCGCACGGACGATTTGGGGCTGGATCGCTTGGTCCCTGGGCGGGAAGAAGGGCTACGAAATTCTGCGGGCGCAGGACGAGGCCCGTGTCTCGCCTGGCGGGGATGAGATTCTGAAACTCCTGGCTGAAGGGCCAAATCTGATCCTGCTGGACGAAGTGCTGAACTACCTGATCTCGGCCGGTGGAATGAAAGTGCACCAAACGACACTGCGAGATGAGACGCTGACCTTCCTCCAGCGGCTTACAGTGGCCGTGGGCAACACCACGAACACGGCTATGGTCTTCTCGCTCCAATCCAGTAAGCGCGAGAGCCTGGATTACGTGAACCTACTCCAGACGGTGGACCACCTGGCGGCGCGGAAGGACCAGCGGCGCGAACCGGTGGAGGGGAAGGAGATCCAGGCGGTCATCCAACGGCGGCTATTGGCCAAGATTCCCGATGCGGAGGTATCCACCCCAGTTGCTGCGGCCTACCAGGAGACCGTCACGCAGATGCGCCGTGCTCACGCCCGCAGCGCGGCCGAGCAGAGACAGGCCGAGGAAGACGGGCTGGCTTTGCGAGACCGGATTCGCACGGCCTACCCATTCCATCCGGCGCTCATCGACCTGATGCGGGAACGGTGGGCGGCGATTCCCGATTTCCAGCGGACGCGCGGGGCGCTGCGGTTCCTGGCCGCGTGCCTGCGGGCTTGCCACCGTGAAGGCAAGAGCCGGGTGGTGCTAGGACCTGGAGATGTGCCTATTCACGACTCAGAGGTGCGGCTGGCATTCTTCAAGGAGGTCGGCCAGCAGGCGGACTACCAAGCGGTGCTGGAACACGACCTGATGGGCGCCAACGCTCGCGCTCGACAGATCGACGAACGCCGGGCCAAGGAAGTGCCTTCGCAGGCGCTGAAACGGCCAGCCATGAGGCTCGCCACGGCGATTCTGATGTACTCCTTCGGTGGCCTGCGGCGCGAGGGTGCCGAGGAGGGGGAAGTCCTGCCGCCGGGTGTCAGCGAGGCGGAACTGCTGGCGGCATGTGTTGGACCAGACCTTGACAGCATTACGGCCTTGGCGTGCCTGAAGGAGCTCAGGGAGCGATGCCTGTACCTGCACTTCGACGGCGTGCGGTATTGCTTCAAGAAGGACCCCAATGTGACTCTCCTGGTGGAACAGGAGGCCGATGCGGTTGCCCGCGATGAAAGGCGGGTGGAAGACAAGATCAAAGAGATGTTGGAGGAGCGGCTAGCCGGCCACAGATCAGCAATCGTCTGGCCACCCAAACCAGCGGATGTGCCCGACAACGACCCCTCTTTCCTGGTTGCGTACATGCCGCTGTCGTTCGGGACTGAGCCGAGAGCATCTCAGGAGGAAACGGCCAAGAGGTTTTTCGAGAAGTGTGGCGACAAACCCCGCAACTTCCGCAACGGTCTGGGGCTGGCGATCCCAGCGGCAGACCAAATCGAGGTGCTGCGACGAGCGGTGCGGTATGTGTTGGCATGCGAAGGGATCAAGGGCAAGCCAAAGCAACACAATCTAACGGATGGGCAGAAAGGCCAATTGCGCGAGCGCGAGGCAACGGAGAGGGCGGCGGTCGAGTCGGCGCTGCTGAAGCTTTACACGGAGGTTTGGTTGCCCAGGATTGAGGAGTCGAACTTGTGCATTGACGCCGTCGCCGTGGGCGGGAGGCCGTTGCAGACGACTCTAGATGAAAAGAAGCAGGCACTGATCCACGAACGGGTGATGGAGTTGCTGATGGGGATTCAACGCCGCGTGTTCGACAGCCTAAAACCGACCAAGATCGTGGAGTTGTTCAAGCTCGGGGAAGGCACTCCGCCGAAAGTTGGGATCAGGACCAGCGAAATCGTTAGCGGATTCTACTCGTTCCTAGGCTTCACTCGGCTGGCCTCCGATGATGCGATCTGCAAGGCGATTGCCTGTGGCGTTCAGGAGCGTGTCTTCGGCTACGTCGGCGGCACACCGGAGATAGGGCTAGACGGCAAGTACCAGGTTGCACCCGGGAGAGAGCGATTCGGGGCGGCCGTGGCGGAAGATGAGATTGACTTGGAGTCGGGCTTCCTGATGATGCCCGCGGCGATTCCGCAACCTGCGGCGGTGCCCGGGCCGGGTACGGGGCCAATCCCCCCGGGACCTGGGCAGCCACCACCCGGGAGCGGTCCCGGGGTTGGTCAGACCACGCCTGGACCGCCTTCTGTACCTCCAGGCCAATCGATACAGAGAGTCGTCGAGATCACCTTCTCAGCTAATAGGGACCAGTTGTTCGCAGCCTGGAATGCTCTTGCTAACCTGGCCGACATGGCGGGCAAGGTTGCTGTCTCAGTTCATGCAGAATCAACGGAAGGTTTTGAGCGGGGTAAGCTCCAGAATGGCGTAATGGAACCGCTTCGGGAAGCTGACCTGATCGAGTAAGCCCATTGCCACCACTTATCGGTCGGGCAGAGGTTGCCTGCGGGGGAGCGGTATCTGCCGAAACAGTGGCCATGACAAAGGTCACAGGCGAGGCCGCCCCGCGGGGGAGGGGCAGGAACGGCCGTTGCTGGGCCTTGTGGTCCCCGCCTAACCCGGGTACCTTCAGCTTATGGTTCGCATCCAGAACGCCCAAGGCGAAGATGTGTTGTCCATTGAGGACTGGCCACGGCCTAAGGAGCCGGAACGCCAGTGGAAGGACGGCCGGAGTGCCAAGGAACTGGCTAGGGCATGGTTCCGGCCCAGCATCCCGAAGGAACTGGTAGAGCTGCTGGCCTCTTGCCCCGAAACACAGGGGATTCAGATCGACCTTGCCATCCCAGAGAAGGTCACCCGCCTGGATAACCTCCGTGGTGAGCACCGCAATCACGACTTGGTGTTGCATGCTCACATGGGCAGGCAGCGGGTCGTGATCGGCGTCGAGGCCAAGGCCGATGAGCCGTTTGGCAGCAAAACCGTCAGTCAGTGCCTCAAGAAAGCACAGGGAACCCGGTCTAGGATCCCCGAGCGGGTCGTGCGGCTGTGCCACGCCCTTTTTGGCTGCGAGCCGGAGAAGGTCGGGGACCTGCGCTACCAGCTTCTGACAGCGGTCGCCGGGACTCTAATCGAGGCCGGTGAACGGCACGCAGATATGGCCATCTTTCTTGTGCACGAGTTCGTCACGTTGAAGACGACCAAAGACCGCCACGACGCCAATGCAGCCGACCTGGACCACTTTGTCACAGCCTTAGGCGCCAGAGGGGTCAAGCCTGGGGGACTTGTTGGCCCATTCAGCGTTCCAGGCGCCGGGCGCGTGCCTTCTGGCATACCCCTCTTCATCGCCAAGGCTCGTGTAGACCTGCGACGACCTGGCAGGCGCCGGTAGCTAGGAACTCCTCCCATCTGGTCCGGCAGCAGCCGAAGGGGAAGGCGAGTTCGCACACGTTGCCGTTGAAGTGGTCGCAGCATGCCAATGCCGTTTAACCAAGGACCAGAAGGTCCAGCAGCCTCTTGGCCCGAGGACCATCGCTGGAACCCTCATGGTCTTGTTTTCACCCTCCGCCTGGCGTCAGCCGGGGCGGGCAGCGCCTTCTTGGGCCTGCCGTTGGCGGCGTCCATGATCGCGGCGGCGGCCGTGTTGACGCTCGCCCGCACGGGGTCCAAGTCCAGCCGGGCGTAGATCGCGGTTGTGGCAACGTTCTTATGCCCCAGGGCGCGGCCGATGATGGACAGGCTCGCCCCCGCCGCCGCCTGCCAGCTTCCCAACGTCCGGCGCAGGTCGTGTATCCGAAGGTCCTTGAGTTTTGCCCGCTCAAGAATCCGCTCCCAAGGCTTCGTCGGGTCGAAGACGTGCCCGGACCCGCCCCGGCCTGGGAAAACGTACTCGCTTTGCTTCTCCGGGTCCTTGGCGGCGTTGTCGGCGGCCCGGCGTTGTAGGATTTCCACGGCGGCCGGCGGCAGGACGCACAGCAGCGGCTCTTTGTTCTTGGACTCCGCTTCGGGTATCCGCCACAGCCCCCGCGTCAATTCCAGGTCTGTCCACTTCATCGACAGGACGTTGGCGCGCCGCGCCCCAGTGAGTAGGGCCACGGTGAAGAAGTCGCGCCAAAGCTCACCGTTTTCGTCTTCTTTCTCGGCTTCCAGGGCCTTGAAGAAGGTTTGGATTTCGTCGGCCCGCAAGAAGCGGTCGCGCGACTGTTCCTTGAACCGCTTGACGCCCTTGGTGGGATTGCCCCCTTCGTATTCCAGGCCCACGGCGTAGTTGAACATGGCCGACAGCAGCGCTAGCATCCGGTTGGCGGCGTAATGGCCGTTCTCCCGGCCGATCTTGGCATGAAGGGCGGCCACGTCCGCCATGCGGACTTGCGATAGCCT
>JALHTV010000099.1 GCA_022866005.1 Phycisphaerae bacterium | reverse complement strand
CTGTCTCCGAGCGGATGCCCTGAACGTCAATCGCCCCGGCCTGAACGTACACCCACTTGGCCACGTCGTAGCGCACGATGGCCCCGATCGTGTGGTATCTGTGCGGGAGGATCTGGTTCTTCATGATGGAATGCGACAGGAAGTCCGCAGTGGCGACGTTGTTGGTGTCGAAGAACCCGCCCTCGTTTACCTTGCCGACGGCGATCGTCAGCTTCTTATCCAGCAGCTTCTGCTCCAGGTACAGATTGGCCAGGTACACCCACTGGGTCTCGGACCACATCCAGTCCATGTTCATCTTGGGGCGCACCACACGATAGATCCCGTGGGGTGGCGGATCGTCTTGGCCGTGGGCGTTTGTGCTGCCGCGGATCCGCGCGACCAGCTTGGCATCGGGCCAGAGCTTCTGCGTCACCTGCACGTTCCACCAGAACAGGTTGCGCTCGCGCCCTTCACCTGGCCCGCTCAGCACGGCCTGCATGTGGTCGTCCAGGGTCACCGAGAAGCTCGTGCCTGTGGTCTGCTCCAGGTCCTTCTTGAGCTGATTCCACGCCTCGAACCAGTTGGTCGGTCCCGCAGGGGTGATGCTTCCTGCGGGAGCACCTGCCGCGGGCGGCTGGTTCGGATCGGCCGGGAGCGCTGCGATCACCTCCCCGGGCGGGGGGTCGTTCCTGCCCCCGGCGGGGGCCAGCCCCAGCGTCAACACGAGCACCATCGCCCACAGCATCAGTTGTGCGCGGTGGCGGGGACCGGTCAGTCGCCACAGCCGACGAGCGCCGAATCCCTTTGAGTTCCCATCCCCTCCGACAGCACGCACGGCAAGAAGAGTGTTCATGTGCGCACCTCTGTCGTTTTGGACCCACAGCCGGTAAATGGTGGCACCGGGTCTACCTACCCCGGGCCTACCGCCGTCATCGGACCACCGGGGACGCAACTTAATTAGTGACCGGCCCCTAACTGACGCCCGGTCGTCGCCCCCAGGGCCCGGCCGGGGCCTGGCATCGGGCGCCGCCCGGGAGCACCTGTATCTCTATGTCCCTAAAGGTGCTGTGACCATTCCCGCTAGTCGGTGATGACTGTCTTTGGCCTGACGGACAATCCCGCCCGAACCCCGGGAGTACGGGAAAAAAGAGAATACCGCCGAGGAAAGTCACAGCCTTGGCAGCAGGCGGCCTTCGCCTGGTATACTGTCTAGTAGGATATTAGGCCTAGTCAGCTTGCGCCGATTGTCCCCCCATGTTTCGGAGGATCTGGGTCATGAGGAGCCGAGGAATCGCCCTGCGGCCTGAACCCCATCTTCAGGCAGTTGGATTTCTGGCTGTGTTATTGTGGGGGGCTTCGTCAGCACTGGCGATCCCGGCGTTTCCCGGGGCCGAGGGGTATGGGGGGACCTCCAGCGGCGGGCGCGGAGGGGACGTCTACCACGTCACTAGCCTGGCCGACACCAACACCGTCGGCACGTTGCGATACGGGATCAATAACGCCCCCACGAGCGGGCGGACGATCCTGTTCGACGTGGCCGGCACGCTCGCGCTGACGAACTCTCTGTCGGTCAGCAAAAACAAGATCACCATCGCCGGCCAGTCCGCCCCGGGTCAGGGCATCTGCCTGAAGAACTACCCGTTCAAGATCAACGCCAGCAACGTGACCGTCCGCCATATCCGCAGCCGCCTGGGCACCGACTTAGGCGCACAGGAAGACTGCATGACCATCGAGGGCGGTGACAACGTCATCGTCGACCACGTCTCGGCCTCCTGGAGCGTGGATGAGGTGCTCTCCGTCAAACAGGGCGCCACAACCGCGCACCTCACCGTACAGAATTGCCTCATCACCGAGGCCCTTTACGACTCCATTCACGACAAGGGGCCCCACAGCTACGGTTCGCTGATTAGGCCCGCCGTGAACGCCTGGTACAGCTGGTATAACAATCTCTATGCCGACAACGTCAGTCGCAATCCGCGGCCTGGCTACGACACCACCAGCCCAACGGTAGTCTTCGACTTCCGCAACAACGTCATCTACAACTGGCTCGACCAGGCCGGCTACACCGCGGATGACGGCACCGGACTCCTCAAGATGAACTACGTCGGCAACTACGCCCTCGTCGGGCCCAGCGGGACCAAGGCCTACATCTTCAATGGCTCCGGCCCCTCCGCCTCCGAATTGCAGATCTACCAGTCCGGCAACAAGATGGACTCCAACAAGAATGGTGTCGCCGACGGCACCGACACCGGCTGGGGCATGTTCACAAATGTCTACGACGCCTCGAAGATGACCACCCCGTTCGCCATGGACCCCAACTACCCGGCCGTATACACCATGACCGCCGATGCCGCCCTCCAGAACGTGATCAACTGCGGCGGGGCCTTCTACTGGAATCGCGACGCAGCCGACGCCAACGTCATCGCCCAGGTCACCAGCTACGGTACGGCCGGCGCCATCTACGACACCGTCGCCGAGGCCGGCGGCTACCCGACGCTGACTGGCGGCTCGTATGTCCTAAGCTACGACACCGACCGTGACGGGATGCCGAACACCTGGGAGACCGCTCGCGGGTTGGACCCCAGCGTCGCCAACAACAATGGCGACGACGATGCCGACGGGTACACCGATCTGGAGGAATACCTCAACTGGCTTGCCCCCATCCCGGCGCCCAAGGCCATCGTCTGGGCCGGCGGCACCGGCCGCTATGAGCTGATCACCAACTGGGACATCCCCTGGCAGCCGACGCTGTATGACCGCGCGGAGATCAACTCCGGCAAGGCGACGGTCGGCTACATCGATCAGGAGGCCGGGACCCTGTATGTGGCCAACACCGCCGCCAGCAACGCGGAGCTGGCCGTCACGGGCGGGAAGCTCACGGTGGGCAATGCCTTGCTCGTGGCGTACGACGTCAACGCCCGTGGGACGATTAGCCTCAGCGGCGGGGCGATCTCCGTGGGCGACCGCATCACGCTGGGTGGGCCGAACGGCAGCGGGGCCAGAGGCGTCCTGAACGTCACCGGGGGCAGCCTAACCGCCGGTGGGGCCATCATCCTGGCTAGCAGCTTCAGCAGCACCGGCGAATTGAGGGTCTCCAATGGCGCCTATGTCCGAGCTGGCGGACTGACCATCAACTCCGGCTCCGCACGGTCCACTAAGGTCGCGGTGGAGGTAGCCGGTGACGGGTGCAGCCTGATCCGCACCACGGCGGCCTCAACATTGGGCGGAGTGATGGATGTGCAGAGCCTGTCGGACTACAGGCCGCGGGAGGGTGACAAGTTCGCGGTCATCTCCTCCACCGATCCCAATGGTGTCTACTTCACAGGCAACTTCACCAGCTTCACCAGCAATATCACACGCGGCCTGCCAGGCTCGTCCGCCTTTGGTGGCGCCGCTAACGGGTCCAACTACGAGTTGGTCTTCGTGGGCTACACGTATGGGGACGCCAATGGTGACCACAAGGTGGACGGTGGTGACCTGGCCCTGATCGGTGGGACGTGGACCCTGAGCGGCCAGGGTTG
This sequence comes from Phycisphaerae bacterium, assembly GCA_022866005.1. Classification (GTDB taxonomy): domain Bacteria; phylum Planctomycetota; class Phycisphaerae; order SM23-33; family SM23-33; genus JALHTV01. The sequence continues at coordinate 4,164 of JALHTV010000099.1, read as the reverse complement.
GGGCACGTGTGATTTCTCGGGGGATGGCACGGTGGACGCGGCCGACCTGGCGCTGCTGGGGGGCAACTGGATGTGGTCGCTGCCGCCCGGCGCCCCTGTCGTGTCCGTTCCCGAGCCAACAACGCTGGTGTTGTTGGTTGCGTGCGCCGCGGCCTTGGCCTGTCGCAAGAGGCGCCACGGCAGCATCTGAAGCGGGATTATCCTCCCCCGGATGGCCGGTGGGAGGCCGCCGCGCTTGAATTCCTCGCTCGGCTCGTTCTAGTATCTTTTCCGTGAGTCGCTGGCGACGCCAGTATTACGAGGTCTTGCCCGCCTTGAGCGTGCGGCGGGGGGCGCTGCGTCAGTCGCTGCGCCAAATCACGGTGGCCTGGATGTTCGGGGTGGCCTGGATCTCCTGCACCTCCGGTGACCAGGTGCGGGCGTTCGCCAAGATGCTGGGGTTCAATGACTTTGCCTTCGGGCTTCTGGGGGCGTTGCCGTTCCTGGCCACCTTGGGGCAGCTCTACGCGTCGATCCTCATCGAGCGGACCGGGTGGCGGAAGTTCCCCTTCATCCTGTGGGGGACAGTCCATCGGCTGCTGTGGCTGGCGGTGGCGGCCGTGCCGCTGCTGGTGCGGCCGGGGTGGGGGGCGGTAGCCGTGGTGCTGGGCATCCTGGCGGTCAGTCACTTCCTGGGCGCGATGGCTACCCCCGGGTGGATCATGTGGATGAGCGACCTGATCCCGCGGCGCATCCGTGGACGGTACTTCGCCCGCCGGGTGCTGTGGGCCCAGCGCGTGCAGATCGTGGTGGTGATCCTGCTGAGCCTGGCGCTGGACGCCGCGACGGTCCGCAGCTCCCCTGAGACGCTGGCCTCGCAGGGCCGGCTGATGGCGGTCATCTGCGCGATCTTCGCGGTGGGGGCGCTGCTGGGCGCGGTGGACATCCTGCTGTTCTGGCGGATCCGCGAGATGGTCGGGCAGGAGCCGCCGCGTCCGTCGGCCACGGGCACGCTGCGTGCGACGCTGCGCGAGCTGCTGGTGGAGCCGCTGAGCGACCGGGTCTTCCGCAACTACGTCTGCTACGGGGCGACGATCACCTTCACGGCCACGTTCGGCGGCTGGTACTTCTGGCGCTACTCCACCGAGGGACTGGGCTTCAGCAAGCTAGGGACCAACTGCCTGTTCATGGTGATCGGCCCGCTGGCGGGGAACCTGGCGATCCGGGGGTGGGGGGCGTTGCAGGATCGCTGGGGCCGGCGGCCTGTGCTGGTGGTGGCGACGATCGGGACGTGCCTGTCGGTGCTACCGTGGTTCTTCACGTCGCGGAGTCTGCCGAATCCACCGGGGCTGATCCGTGCCGTCAACGGGCTTTGGTCTGGTGTGAGCAGTTGCCCCCTGCTTGCCCCTGACGCTCCGGCCTCGGCCTACCTGCTGGCGGCGCTGGGCTGCGTGCTGGGGGGGATCTCCTGGGGCGGCGTGGGTCTGGCCCAGACGGGCGTGACGCTGCAATTCGCCGATGGCCACGGGCGGAGCAAGTACGTCGCGGCCTCGGCCGTGCTGATCAGCATCGGCGGGACACTGGGCGGGCTTTCGGGCGGAGCGATGGTGCAGTCGCTGGAGTTCCTGCGGGCGCATCCGATCGTGCTGGGGCCGTTCCAGTGGAACCATTGGCACGCCGCGTTTGCGGTGTCGCTGGTGGTCCGCTTGGCGTCGCTGGGGTGGCTGGCGCACATGCCGGACCCCGGTGCCCAGCCGGTGCGATACATGCTGCGGTACTTGACGGCCAACGTCTCCAATGCCGTGTCGGGCAGGCTGTTCTACCCGCTGCGGATATTCGGATGGGGCCGCGGCCCCGCTGGGGAGTCCGACGACTCAGGCGAGCAAAGCCCCTGATATCCCCGCCGGCCTAGGCGTGCTGGCGGCTGAGGGGAGAGGAGGGTAGGATGCCGCCGTGGCCCGTGAGATCGAGATGAAGTTTCGCCTGCCCCGCCTGACCGCCGTTGCGCGGCGGCTGCGGGCGCTGGGGGCCAAGCGGCTGCACACGGTGCTTCAGGACGACTGGTACTTTGACACGCCGCGGCGTCGGCTGCTGCGGCAGGGCTGCGGCCTGCGCCTGCGGAGGGTGAGCCTGCTGCGGGCCGGGGTCGGCGCGCTCGCCCCCCGGGCCGAGCTTACCTACAAGGGCCCGGCGCGTCGCCGTGCCAAGGCCAAGGTGCGCCCGGAGCACCAGACTCACTTGGACGATCCTGCGGGCATCGAAGCGGCCCTGGCGGCCTGCGGGTTGCGGCCGATGCTGCGCCTCCAGAAGCGCCGGGCCACGTACCGTCTGGGTGGCTGCGTCGTGGCGATGGACGAGCTGCCGGTGCTGGGCTGCTTCGTGGAGATCGAGGGCCCCAACCAGGCCGCGATCGAGCGCCTCCGCCGCCGGCTGGCCCTGACCGGGCGGCCCATCCGATCGCATTACGTCAAGCTCCTTCAGTCCCGCTGCGCTCGGGCGGGGCGGCAGTGCCTCCAGGCCGCCTTCAGCATCTGCCGCCGCTGTGCGGACCGCCCGCGGTAGCCGAGCCTCTCCCCGCCCGGGCGGCGGGGGCAGGGGAGTGTTTGGCTTGACCCCATGTGCCGGCGCGAAGGATAATCTCCCTTCCACTTCCTGCGGGAACACCTATGGACGCTCCAGACATCGACCTGGACCTGGCGCGGCGGACGTTGCGGGCCGAAGGCCACACCATCGCCGCCCTGGCTGAGCGGATCGGGCCGTCTTTCGCGGCCGCCGCTAGGAGTCTGTTCCAGTGCACCGGCAAGGTCATCCTGACGGGCATGGGCAAGGCCGGGATCATCGCCCGCAAGGTCTCGGCCACGCTGGCCTCGACCGGCACGGTGAGCATCTTCCTGCACCCGGCCGAGGCCGTGCACGGCGACTTGGGACGGGTGCAGCGCGGCGACGTGGTGGTGGCCCTGTCGCACAGCGGTGAGACCGCCGAGATTGTCCGCTTGCTCGACCACATCAAGGCGCGCGGCGCGACGCTGGTGGCCGTGACGGGTGAGGGCGACTCGACACTCGCCCGCCACGCCGACGTGACGCTGTGCTACGGCCCGGTGGACGAGGCCTGCCCTTGGGGCCTGGCGCCGACGGTGTCCACCGCGGTGATGCTCGCGCTGGGCGATGCGCTGGCGCTGACGGTGATGGCCATGCGGCGGTTCACGCCGGAGGAGTTCGCAGCCTTCCACCCCGGCGGGTCGCTGGGGCGGCGGCTGATGACGGTCGAGCAGGCGATGATGTTTCGCAAGGGCGCGGGCCTGTGCCTGGTCAGCGAAACGGCGCTCCTGGGCGACGCCCTGGCCGAGGCGGAGAAGGTCCCCCGCCGCAGCGGTGCGGTGCTGCTGGTGGATGGCCAGGGCCGGCTGAGCGGCATCCTCACCGACGCCGACCTGCGGCGGCTGCTGCTGAAGCACCGCGATAGGCAGGTGCTGAACGAGCCGGTGGGGCAATTCATGATTCGCGACCCCAAGCGCATCGCCGCCGGGGAACTGGCGAGTGACGCGCTAGCCATGATGAACCGCCACCGCATCGATGAGCTGCCCGTGGTCGATGGCGACGGCCGGCCGATGGGCATCATCGACGTGCAGGACCTGTTGGGATTCAGGACGATGAGCGATGCTCCCGATTGACGCGACACGCATCCGGCTGCTGGTCCTGGACGTCGACGGCGTGTTGAGCGACGGGCAGATCCTCCTGGGACCCGACGGCCAGGAGATCAAGGCCTTCCACGTTCGCGACGGGACGGGTATGAAATACTGGAAGCGCGCCGGGAACTTCCTGGCCATCATCAGCGGCAGGTCCAGCCCCGCGGTGCTGCACCGGGCCAGGGAGCTGGACGTGGACGTCGTGAAGCAGGGCGCCAAGGACAAGCTGCCGGCCTATCGGGCCGTGCTGGAGGAGCTGAACCTCACCGAGGCCCAGACAGCCGTGATGGGCGACGACCTGCCCGACCTGCCGCTGCTGGCACACTGCGCGATGCCGGTCGCGGTGGCCGACGCGGCGGAGGAGGTCCGGGCCGCGGCGGCCGTCGTCACGAAGTCGCCGGGCGGGGCGGGGGCCGTGCGCGAGGTAGTGGAGATGATTCTCAAACAGGCCGGGACCTGGGAGACGATCCTGGCCCGGTACCACGGAGGCGGAAGGGAG
>JALHTV010000098.1 GCA_022866005.1 Phycisphaerae bacterium | reverse complement strand
GTTTCTGGAGTAGTTCAAGGATAAGGACGGTAAGATTCTGCCGCTGATCGTGCAGAAGACCGACGAGTGGTATCTGTACGCCACGACCGACCTGGCCGCGATCCGTTATCGCGTCAATCAGCTCAAGGCCGACCGGGTCCTCTACGTCACCGACTCGCGCCAGGCGCTGCACTTCCGCCAGGTCTTTGCCGTCGCGCGGGCGGCCAAGTTCGCCCCGGAATCCGTCTCCCTGGAGCCCGTGGCCTTCGGGATGATGCTCGGGGCCGACGGCAAGCCCTTCCGCACGCGCGAGGGCGGCACGGTCAAGCTGATGGACCTGCTCGATGAGGCCGAGCGGCGGGCCTTTGAGCTGGTCAGCGCCAAGAACCCCGACCTGGACGAGCCCCACCGCCGCGAGATCGCCCGCGTCGTGGGCATCGGGGCGGTGAAGTACGCCGACCTCGCCCAGAACCGCACCAGCGACTACGTCTTTTCCTGGGACAAGATGCTCACCTTGGATGGCAACACAGCCCCCTACATGCAGTACGCCTACGCCCGCATCCGCAGCATCTTCCGCAAGGGCTTTTCGGCGGGGAATGAGACGCCGAAGGGCGGCGCCTTACAGGTCGCCCACCCGGCCGAGCGGGCCTTGGCGCTGCGCCTGGTGCGGTTCGCCGAGACCGTCGCCGCCGTCGCGGACCAGTGCCTGCCGCACATCTTGTGCGCGTACCTCTACGACCTGGCCGGGGCGTTCATGGGCTTCTACGAAACCTGCCCGGTCCTCCAAGCCGACGGCGCCACACGGGCCAGCCGCCTGACCCTGTGCGACCTGACCGCCCGGACCATCCGCACGGGGCTGGACCTGCTGGGCATCCAGACCCTCGAGCAGATGTAGCCACCGCAACCGATGGAATGCCCTTGCCAGCGGGGTCGGCTCCGGCGGATACTCACGCACGTCATGGCCAAGCGAGATCGCCAGGCAACCAACTCCAACCCCAAGGCGCCGCGGAGCGCCCAGCCCCTCTCGGCCCCGCCCCCGACCGACGCGCCCCCGCGGTGGTGGGCGCGCCCGGGCGTGGTGGCCGGGGCGATCTTCCTGGTCTTGCTGGGGGTCTACAACGTCAACGGCCAGTTCCTCTACGGCAACGACGCCAAGCCCAACGTCTACCTGCCGGCGTCGCTGCTGAGCGGGGGAGGGATGACCTTCACGGCCAGGGAGTACCCCTTCATGTTCTACTGGGCCTACCTCACCCCCCAGGGCCCGGTGACCCACCAGTTCAACGCCTGGGATGAGCCTCTCGACGACCAGCCGGTCACCTACCGCCAACTGTTCGACGCCGGCCTGCTGAAGCTGATCCAGCCGAAGTATTACCTCGTGCCCTCCGTCCACAAGACCCCCCAGGGCGATCCGGTCTGCGTGAATACCTTCGGCCCCGGGGCGGGGATGACGGCGCTGCCGGTCTTCGCCCTGCTGCACCTGGCCGTGGGGGGCGACCTGCGGTCGCACCCGGTTGCCCTGTGGTACGGCGGGAAGTTCGTGGGCTCGTTGCTGGTGGCTGGGTCGGCGGCGTTTGTGTTCCTGACGGCGCGGACGTTCACGAAGTCTGCCCCGGCTGTATTGATCGCGTTGGCCTACGGCCTGGGCACGGGGGTGTGGTCCACCAGCTCCCAGACGCTCTGGCAGCACGGGCCCAACGAGTTCTTCCTGGCCATGGGGGCGTACTTCCTGACGCGGGCGGAGGCGAGCTGGAAGCACGCCGCCGCGTGCGGGCTGGCGCTGGCGGCGGCGGTGGCCTGTCGGCCGACCAGCGTAGTCGTGGCCCTGGCGGTCGGGGCGTATCTGCTGGTGCGGCTGGTGACGGCCCGGCGGAAGGCCCTGCTGCCGTAT
>JALHTV010000097.1 GCA_022866005.1 Phycisphaerae bacterium | reverse complement strand
CTGGACCTGCGATATCGCGACAGCGAGACCCACAAGGTGGTCGTGTGCCACTCCCTGAACAACACGGTGATCGCCAGCCCGCGGATCCTGATCCCGATCTTGGAACTGTACCAGAACGCCGACTCCACCGTGATGGTGCCCGCGGCCCTGCGGCCGTACCTGGGCGGGCTGGAACGAATCGAGCCGGTCGCGTAGCGCCGGCCGAGCAAGAGCGGAGCGTGTCATGATCGTCGTCATGAAGCCCGGCGCCACGCCGGAGCACGTGCAGCACGTGGTGGAGCTGGTTCGCGAGTACGGACTGAAGGACCACGTCATCACCGGTACGGACCGCACCGTCGTCGCCTGCATCGGCGACAAGCGGATGGTGGACAAGTCGGCCATCGAGAACGCCCCGATGGTCGAGCGGATCGTGCCGATCCTGGCGCCGTACAAGATGGCCTCCACCGAGGTCAAGGCCACGCACAGCCAGGTCCGCATCGGGCCGGCGGGCTTCCCCATCGGTGGCAAGAAGGTCGGCATCATCGCCGGCCCCTGCTCGGTCGAGAGCCGCGAGCAGCTCCTCCGCACGGCCGAGGCCGTTAGGAACGCCGGATGCATCGGCCTGCGCGGCGGGGCGTTCAAGCCGCGGACCAGCCCCTACAGCTTCCAGGGCCTGGGCGAAGAGGGACTCAAAATCCTTGCCGAGGCGCGGGACCGCAGCGGCCTGGCGATCGTGACCGAGGTCATCGGCCTGGAGCAGGTGGAGGCGGTCGCCCAGGTCGCCGACGTGCTCCAGGTGGGCGCCCGCAACATGCAGCACTACCCGCTGCTGGAGGCCGTGGGCAAAAGCGGCAAGCCCGTCCTGCTGAAGCGCGGCATGAGCGCCACGCTGGAGGAGTGGCTGCTCGCGGCCGAGTACGTCATCGACGCCGGCAACCGCAACGTCATCCTCTGCGAGCGCGGCATCCGCACGTTCGAGGACTACGTGCGCAACACGCTGGCGCTGGCGTCGGTGGCCGAGCTGAACGATAAGACCCACCTGCCCGTGCTGGTGGATCCGTCCCACGGCACCGGGCACGCCCACCTGGTGCCGGCCATGTGCCGCGCCGCGGTGGCCGCCGGGGCCGACGGCCTGCTCGTCGAGGCGCACCTGGACCCCGAGCGGGCGCTGTCGGACGGGGCACAGTCCATCACGCCCGCGGCCTTGGCGGGGATGATGCCCGTCCTGCGCCAAATCGCCCAAGCCATCGGGCGAGACCTGTAGGCCGACCTCTAGGCCAGGCGATGGGGGGTTTCCATCGCGAGGGCACCACTCTAGAATCGCCCGGCGCATGGAGCCTTTGCGGGGCGAGACATCCAAGGTCCGCGTAGAGCTGCGCCGCACGCCGCTGGTCCCGGCCGCAGGGGCGCTGATCGCCGGCATTGTCGGCGGGCGTTTCCTGCCGCTGCCGGGGGGCTTGTGGGCGGTTCTGGCCGTGGCGGGTGCGGTGGTGGCGGCGGTGGGGCTGTGGCGGCCAGGCCTGCACGGCCTGGCGGTCGGAGGGGTCTTGGTGGCCGTGGCGGGGTTGGGCGCGGTGGCTGTGGGACTGGACTACTTCGCCGCCGGCTCTGACGACGTGCTCACCTACACCGGCCCGCACCACATCCTGGCCACCGTCCGCGGGCAGATCGTGAGCACGCCGTCCGTGTCCGAGGACGACCCGCCGCCGGCCTACGGCTATCGCCGCCCGCCGCAGACTCACTTCGCCCTCCAGGCGCGCCAGCTCCGCCAGGCCGACGGGTGGCTCGCCGTCCGCGGGCGGGTCGCGGTGACGATCCATCAGGCCGACGACCGCCTGGCGGCGGGGCAGCAGGTGGAGGTGATGGGCTGGCTCGGTCGAGTGCGCGGGCCGGACAACCCCGGGCAATACGATTGGTCCGCCGCGGCCAGGGCCAGGGGCATGCCGGTGCGGCTGGTCGCCCCGGGGGTCGAGTCGGTGAGCATCCTGGACGGCGCCGCCCACTCGTGGCTCGCGCGGGCCTGGTGGCGCGTCCGCGCCGCGGCGCGGGACCACCTGGCCGCCTGTGGCGATGAGCAATCCGGTCAGTTGGTCAGCGCCCTGATCATCGGAGAGCGCCCGCCGTCGCTGCGGGCGCTGAACCGGGCGATGATGCGCGCGGGCGTGGTCCACTACATGAGCATCTCGGGCACGCACTTGGCCATCTTCCTGGGCTTCGTGTACCTGCTGTGCCGCGTGCTGGCGATGTCGCCCCGGCGATCGGCGATTGGGGTGCTGGTGGTGCTGGCCGCGTACATGGTCCTGGCCGAGGCGCGGGCGCCGCTGGTCCGCTCGGCCATCATGGCGGCGGCGTTGTGCCTGGCCGTGCTCACCGGCCGAAGCCACGCCGCCCTGAACGCCCTGGCGGGCGCAGCCATCCTCATCCTGGCGGTCGACCCGATGGACCTGTTCGATCCCGGCTTCCAGCTCAGTTTTGGCATGGTCGGCGCGATCCTGGTTTTTCGTGGGCCCGCGAGGCAGGCGATCTTCGGCCGATCCCTGCGCGAGCGGGGGCTGATGGTCTTCCGCGATGAAGAGCGCCTGCGGCGGTGGCTGAACTACACCGCGGCGAATTGGCTCATGGACGCCGTGGTCATGGTATTGATCGCCTACGTCGTCTCGGCGCCGCTGGTGGCGTATCATTTTCATCTCTTCAGTCCTTACGCGGCGCCCCTGAGCCTGCTGCTGGCACCGCTCGTCACGGCGGTGCTGGTGCCGGGCTATGTGTCGATGGCACTCGCCTGGCCGATGCCGAACCTGGCGTACGCCTTTGGCCAGGTCGCGGGCCAAGCCGCGGAGGGGCTGGCCTGGTCGGTGGAGGCGATGGACCGCCTGCCGGGGCTGTGCCTCGAGCTGCGCGACGTGAGCATCGGCTGGGTGGTGCTTTGCTACGTGGCCGTGGCGGCGGTGCTGGCGACACGAAGGATGCGCCTGGGTCGCGTGCTGGCGGCCGCGGCGGTGGGTGTCCTGGCGGTAGCGACGGCCTACACGCAGCGAACCAGTCCGCCCAGCGGACAGGCCGAGCTGAACGTGCTGGCGGTAGGGAGCGGACAGTGCGTCGTGCTCCGCACACCGTCGGGGGCGACGGTCCTATTCGATGCCGGCACGCGGAGCGGGTTTGACGCATACTCGCAGGTCCTTGGCCCGTTCCTGCGAGACCAGCGGCTGCCCGGCCCGTCCATTGCCTTCATTTCCCATCCCAACACCGACCACTTCAACGCCCTCCCTGAGTTCCTTCGCCACCATCGCCTGCGGCGGGTGCACGTCAACGAGTGGTTCGGCGCGCCCGCGGCGGGCGGGCTGGAGGCCTCCAGCCACGACTCCCACATGCTGGGGGCCTTGCGGGCGGCAGGCGTGCAGGTGGAGCGATTGGCGGCGGGGCAGCGGGTGGCGCTGGACGGGCGCACCAGTGTGGAGGTGCTCTGGCCGCCGGCGGGGCGGGAGGGGCTGAGCGCCAATGAGTCTTCCCTGGTGCTGCGGATCACCTGCGATGGGGTGAGTGTCCTGCTGCCGGCGGATATCGAGACCCTCGGCCGGCAGGCCCTGGCCGCGGGCGGGGGCGTCAGGGCCGACATCCTGATGCTGCCGCACCACGGCTCCTGGCGCCCCAGCTTGGAGGAATTCGTCCAGGCCGTCAGTCCCAAGGTGGTGCGGGCCAGCACCGCCCGCGACCCCTTCGGCCCGCCGGCCCAGGAGGAGCCAGCCGAGTTCTTCGCCCGCCTTCACAGGGGCTATCGGTTCTACTCGACGCCGCGCAACGGGTGGATCCAGGTGCGATTCGGCGGTGGGGCGATGGAGGTCCGCACGATGCACTAGCGGCGGTGCGGTGGGGGCTGGGGCGGTTGCTTTCGCGGTGCGGTGGCGCTATGCTGCGGGCAGGAAGGCCGGCCCATGACCGTTGACTACTGCGTCGTGAGCATCGGGACCTTGTCCCACAATACGCTGTGGGGCGAGCGCACCGCGGTCCGCACCGCCCATGCCACGACCACGCTGGTCCGCGACCACGGCCGAACGATCCTGGTGGACCCGTCGCTGCCGGCGGCGGCGCTCGTGGCGCGTCTGGGTGAGCGGACGGGGCTGAACGTCTCGGCGGTCACGGACGTGTTCTGCACGACGCTGCGCCCGGTCCACCGCCGCAGCCTGGCCGCCTTCTCCAGTGCCAAGTGGTGGTGCAGCCAGACGGAGTTGGAGGCTTATCGCGACCATCTGGAGGGCTTGCTCGACTCAGCCCAGCGTCTCGATGAGGAGCAGGCCAAACTGGCCGAGGAGGACCTGGCGCTGCTGAAGCGATTCAACGCGGCCCCGGAGAAGTTCACCGAGCAGGTGAACCTGTTTCCCCTGCCGGGCCCCTCGGTGGGCTCGGCCGGGCTGCTGCTGACCCCGCCCACGGCGAGCATCGTCGTCGCCGGTGACGCGGCCCTGACGACCGAGCACGTCCATCGCGGGATGGTGTGGGAGGGCGCCAGCGACGTCGACGCCGCCGTGCAATCGCTCCGCGACGTGCTGGAGATCGCCGACGTCATGGTCCCCGGCCACGACAACCTGATGCTCTCACCGGGGCGGTTGATTTAGCCAATCCCTTGCCCCACAATCTCCCTGTGTCGATGGACGCAGGATCCCAACCTCCAGACCACGCCCAGCCGCGCCACCGGGGAGGCTCCCCATGACCTGGCAGGAAGCCTTGGCCTCGCAAGGGTGGAAGCTGGCGCTGATGGCGCCGCTGCTGGCGTGCTCGGCGTTCTTCAGCGGCAGCGAGACCACGCTGTTCCGCCTCACGCGGCTTCAGCTCTATCGTCTAGGGCACGGGAAGCGTCCGGGTCGGATCGTCCCCGCGCTGATGCGCCGCCCGCGGCGCGTGCTGAACACGCTGCTGCTGGGCAACATGTGCGTGAACGTCGCCTACACGGGCATCGCGGCGGTGACGATCAT